>NZ_LT985980.1:0-300000 GCF_900291985.1 Lysinibacillus timonensis
AAAATCGAGTAGGAAACTAGCCATTAATTGGCTAGTCGACCTCTCACACCACCGTACGTACGGTTCCGTATACGGCGGTTCAATAACTTAAGTATCGACGCTCATACAAATAATTAAGGTCCTTTATTCCCCATTTGATGAGCGTTTTTGTTCTAATAGCTTTATGTAGAGTTTCACTTCCTGAAATCCTCCAATAACCCTTACGGGTATTCGCTACTTTCCAGGCTTCATTGTGTTGGATACCTAATCTCCTAAGTTGATAGTACCTTGTCTTGACTTTCTTCCACCTTTTCCAAATAAGTTGCCTTAACCGATGGTTTAGCCACTTTCTCATATCTTGAATGAACATTTTCATCAAACCAATGCCATAGTAATTTATCCATCCAACCGTAACTTGATTAATTTCTTTAACGATATCCTCAAATTTACCAGTACGATTTCGTCTAGTTTTATATTTTAGTTTATCTCTGAATCTTTTCTTCGCGGAGTGGTGTGGTCTACATCCTGTACTTTTAGATGTACTGTGGATACAGAAACCTAAAAATTTTAGTTTGGTCGGAGACCCCACCTTACTTTTAGTTTTATTAACTGTCAGCTTCAGTTCCTTCTCCAAAAACTTTGTAATGCTATCAAGGACACGTTCACCAGCTCGTTTACTTTTAACGTAGATGCAAAAATCATCCGCAAAGCGAACGAATTTATGTCCTCTTTCCTCCAGTTCTATATCTAACTGATTTAAATAAACATTACTAAGAATTGGTGAAAGTACACCGCCTTGAGGCGCACCGAATTCAGTTGGTTTGGTAAAGCCATTCTCTAATATTCCGCTTTTAAGAAATTTCCAAATTAGCTTTAATATAATTTTATCTTTAATGAATTCCTTGAGGTATTCCATTAGCTTTTGATGGTTAATGGTGTCAAAGTAACTTTTGAGATCACAATCCACTACCACTTTATAGCCTTGTTCATAGTATTTGATAGATTTCTTTATGGCTTGGTGTTGGTTTCTATTTGGTCGAAAACCAAAACTTGAATCGGAAAATTTCGGGTCTATTATTCCACCTATTACTTGATATATTGCTTGTTGGACCATACGGTCTCTAACACATGGAATGCCTAATTTTCGTTTTGTACCATCCGCCTTCGGGATTTCAACCCGTTTGACTGGAAGAGGCTTATATGAGCCATCTTTCAGTTTTCTCTTAAGATGGGGTAGGTATTTACTGACATGACCAAAAAGTTCATCTACTGTCATTCCATCTATTCCAGGCGCACCTTTGTTGGCTTTAACCTTCTTACATGCTCTGAAAAGATTATTACTATCAATTACTTTATCAATTAAATCGATACCATCTTGTTGACCTACTTCTTTAACGGCAGGACTACACACTCTTGCATACTCTTCAGTTTCCAACTTATCCCTTTGCAAACAGCCATCTTGCGATGTTTTCTGCGGTCTTTGCACTGCCATCACCTCCGTAATTCTTCAAGATTGCTATTGTTCAGTCCTTCATTTCAGAGAAACTACTATGACCTCTGCTGACTTCTTACAATTCAGCTTGCCATCACTGGTAAGCTTGTTCCTGTGAGATATTCCATCTCTCTTGTCGGGAACCCTTGTAAGACCTCCCCGGGTAAGAGCTACAACCTTCCTCCCATGTAACTGCTATATTTACTGTATGGAACTCGTGCAGTATTGGGCTTCGTTTTGTTTAGCAAACTCGTCCATTCCAATTCAGCCTTATATATAGTTTCTGTCCGTCAGTTCGGGATTTTGCCTCCGGCTTCCTTCAGATTCCACCTCACGGTGGACACCCTTGCCATCAGCTAACAGTTCCTACTGCCAAGCCTGTAGTGGACTTTCACCACCAAGTTGTAGCCCATGCCGGGCACACTAAAAAAAGTAGTATTAGAATATTCTAATACTACTTTTTATTTAAAGGGTTACCTTATTTATTCTTCAGATCGATTTCCACGGCTAGGTAGGAGTGAATCAAGAGGAGGGACAGGATTACTTACTTCTTCTTCTCCAGGTACAGTGCCGTCTCCATTTTCTTCTCCATTTGGATTTTCTCCGTTATTATTGTCATTGCCGTTGCTTCCTTCGTTTCCATTGTTCTCATCGCCATTCCCATTATTAAATGGATCTTCATAGTCGAAGATTGGCTCATCGAAAATAGGATCATCGATTGGCACTTCTATAAATACTGAAACAGTAGCAGGTTCACTTCGAACATCTCCAGAAACCGCAACAACGGAGAAAATATACTCTCTACCAGTCTCGATATTTGGTATGGTTGCTTGATAATTTTCTGTTGTCGTTACAACCACTGGTTCTTCATTATCAACACTCATTGATACTTCAAATGTTATTGCAAGTGGTTCTTCTTCTTCGTCTTGCTCAGGAGTAGCAAATTCCCAAGTGAGATCAACGATTCCACCTACTTCACTTGGATTTGCTTCTAAGTTAAATGGTGGCTCTAATTCGATTTGTTTGTATTCTTCTGATACTTGTGTTGGTTCAGTACCTTTTACAAATAACTCTGTCACTTTCAATTCATCTGGTGTATACTCACTCGCTAATTTCAACGGATTTGTACCTATTTCAATTGTTGCTTCCACAACTGAACTTGGTTTAGAGAAATTAGCTGTCTCAACATTGGCAGAAATCTGAGACATAATGGATTTAAACAGCGTTTGTGGTAAGCGACGCTCTTCCCAAGTTGTGATAGGGTCTTTGCGTTCAGGGTAACCACTCCATATTGCAATTGAATAGTTTGTTGTATACCCAGCAAACCATGAATCAGGTACGGCCGAATATGGTAAATCATATTTTTCAAAATCTTCGCCAGAATAGTTGGTTGTACCTGTTTTACCTGCTAAATCTAAACCAGAAACATTTGCAGCAGTACCTGATGCGTTAGGTTTATTACTAACTACATCTCGTAATATATCTGTAACCATATACGCTGTATAGTCACTCATAGCAACCTCAGATTCATGTTCATAGGTTTTTTTGGAACCATCACGATATTCAATTTCTATAATCGAATGTGGATCGTTATAGACCCCGTTATTTCCGAATGCTGCGTATGATGAAGCCATTTGAATAGGGGATAAGTTAATATTACCGCCGCCAATAGCATCAGATTCAAATACATTTTCAGTATCAATACCTAATTTTGCAATAAATTGTTTTGCATTTTCATGACCGACTTCATTTAAAGTTTTTACTGCAGGAATATTACGAGAAGTATATAGTGCTTCACGAATTGTCATAGTGCCTAAATATTTCCCGTCCCAGTTTCCAATCTGCTGATTAGAATTTTGATATGTCATCGGTTCATCGACAATAGTTTGACCTGTTGACCATTTAAGATGTTCTATTGCAGGACCATAATCAAGTAATGGTTTCATAGTAGAACCAGGAGCACGTGTTTTTAAGTCCTCAGCAAAGTTAAATCCTCGATCCGCACCAAAATTACGCCCTCCTCCGATTGCTCGAATGGCACCAGTTTTTGTGTCTACAACTGCTACCCCTGATTGAATTGTTTCGGTAGGGAAGTTTGCTGGATTATTCATGACACTTTCCACAATAGTTTGTGCATTTGGATCGAGTGTTGTATACACCTTAATACCTTCAGACAGTAATTCTGTATCACCATTTGCTTCGAGCTCATTTAAAACTACGTCAAGGAAGGCATCATATTGTGTATCGGTACCCGTTTGACGTTCTTCCTCAGGTAAAAGGCGAGAAGTAACGTCGATTTCTTTAGCAGCAGCAGCTTCCTCTTCAGTAATTTTTTCATGTTGTACCATTAGGTCTAGAACTAAATCACGTCGTTGCTGAGCTCGCTCAGGGTTATTAAATGGGTTGTATCCATTAGGACTTTGCGGCATTCCAGCTAGAAGCGCCATCTCATCTAGTTCAAGTTCATTTAATTCTTTTCCAAAAAAGTAGTTTGCAGCTGTAGCAAATCCATAAATTCGGCCGGACATCAAGATTTTATTGAAATACATTTCAAAAATTTCTTCTTTTGAATAACGTTGTTCCAATTGAACGGCTAACCAAGCTTCTTGAGCTTTACGTTCTAAATTCTTTTCATTCGTAAAGAATGAATTTTTTACGACTTGCTGTGTAATTGTACTACCACCTTGCGCACCAAATCCTTGGCGTACGTTAGCTAAAACAGCACCCATCGTCCGCCAAATATCAACACCGAAATGGTCAAAGAAGCGAACATCTTCCGTAGCTAGGATTGCATCAATCATTTGTTGTGGAATATCATCGTACGCTACATATTTACGTTCCACAGTACCAGTCGTGGCAAATAATTCACCATTAATGTCATAAAACTCAGCGGATATTGGGTCTTTTAAAGACTCTTCATCCAATGGTGGGGCAGAACTTACATAATAAATGAACAAACCAACACCAAATAAAAATCCTGCAGCTCCAATAGCGACTAACGATAAAATAATTCGTTTTATCCATGTTTTAACAGGAGGTTGTTGCTGTCTTTTTTGTTTGGCTCGTTCTCGTTTTATATCTTCACGAGTTCGTTTTTCTGTCAAATTAATCTCCTCACTTATAAAAAAACTAGTACTCTTTTTTTGAAATCAATTTTTCAATAGCGGATAAATAATGAATGCGCGGATTAAACCCTGGCATTACCTCAATACAACTAGACTCAAACACCTTTAAAGGAATGGATTTTACTCCACCGCTTTCCATTACTTCCCAAGCATCTAATAGCACTGAAAATGGTAAAATAAAATATCGATCTAATTTAGAAAATCGAACGATGGTAAATGCAATGCCTTGCTGTCTAGTTACATCTTCCATATGTTTCACTTGATGTGGATGCATATTTTTTAATGGGAAGGATGTTTTACTTTCAGTTTCTTTTGCTTCAAAATCTACATAATATCCGTTCCAAATGCCATTGTAATCTGTTGTAGAAGGGGTACGGAAGTAAGCTTCGCGTATAACAGCTGCACTTCTCTTCGGGTACTCTACTTTGACGATTTGTACAGGAACAGGTTTCTTATGTATGACCGCAATTTGACGATTTAAATAATAATTGTTTGTTTCATCGATTTCATCTTCGAGAGTTTTCCCACGATTACTAAATGAAATTTCCTTTTTCCTTGATTTAGTTACCTTTTGTTTAGGAACTTCAGTGTCCGGCTTATATAGTTTGCCATTTGGATATCGAATTGTCATGAAATCACCCTTCTAGAAAATGATAACCATTAAATAAAACAATTTTAACATAAAAGATTATCGAAATAATTCTTCTTTTAGCATCCTTTGTCTAGTTTTGCCAACTTGAGAGGGTTTTTTCTCTCTGCACTGAATAGTTATGGGCAAAGGGGGATGATAGATATGAATAGAATCGGAATACTTTTATCTCAAATTGATGTTATAGATCAAATGATGACTGCAAAAATTCAAACTGAACGTAATGCGATAAATAGTGAGTTTTTTACAAAACTAGTAAATACTCATCAAAAAGTAAGCTTAGCAGAAAAGAAATTCCATGTAAAGAATGGATGTTCGCCTTTTAGTAGTGATTTACAATAGTTTTTGGTAAACTATAAACAAATAATTTGTTTATAGTTTGGAGCAGGAAAGATGAAAATAATAGAACTAACAAAACAGTTAATATTAGAGTGTGATGCTTCTATTGATCGCTTTTTTAAAATGCGAGAATTAGATGCAGCACCTCTATTTTTTGATGAAGTAAAACCTCATGCTGATGAAATTCATACACTTCTAGAAGAGTTTCAACAACTGGCGAATGATTGGATACGAAAAAATAATCCGAAATATATGTATGAAATTCAAATTGTCAACGCGGTTGACGCTATGAATCAATTTGTTGTTCAGTCATTCTATAAAGAAACGAGTAAAAAACGGTTTATACAATCAGTTCAGTCTGTTCACTACACTTTATCTAACTTTTTGCGCTACCTAGAGGAAGGTGATAAGAATGTTACTTAATAAAAAGAAAACAATTGATGAATTAATTCAACAATGGAAAATGGATGGTGATTTAAAACAGAACATTTACCATTGGGAAACGATAGATGGTAAACCAGCACAATTTGCTCCATTTCCACAAGAGCTTCATCCTTCTATTAGAAAGGCTCTTGAGTCCCGAGGGATTCATGAATTATATACGCATCAACGTGAAGCATTTGATTTGGCAGCGAATGGACAATCTTTTACTGCAGTTACACCGACAGCATCAGGTAAATCTCTATGTTATCACTTGCCAGTTTTACAAAAAATACTACAGGATTCTTCTAGTCGAGCAATCTATTTATTTCCGACGAAAGCATTGGCCCAAGATCAAAAAACAGATTTAAATAACTTAATAGAAAGTATGGGAGAAGAAATCCTTAGTTATACATATGATGGAGACACTGCACCCGCAATTCGTCAAAAAATCCGAAAAGCTGGTCATATCGTTATGACAAATCCAGATATGCTTCATTCTGGTATTCTGCCACACCATACAAAATGGGTTTCTCTTTTTGAAAATCTAAAATACATTGTGATTGATGAATTACATACATATAAAGGTGTTTTTGGAAGTCATGTGGCACATGTAATTAGAAGATTAAAACGAATATGTCATTTTTACGGTAGCAATCCAATTTTTATTTGTACATCTGCTACCATCCAAAATCCAAGGGAATTAGCCGAGAAATTAACAAATACCCCCCACCAATTAATTGCAAATTCTGGTGCACCTGTTGGAAAGAAAACGTTTCTATTTTATAATCCCCCCATTGTACATCCGACATTTGGTGTTCGAAGAAGTAGTGTACTAGAAGTACGCGATTTAGCTACACGACTTTATGAAGCAGGTATTCAAACCATTGTTTTTGCAAAGTCACGTGTGCGTGTTGAAATGCTCGTGACCTATTTAAACGAATTAACGAAGAAAAAAATTAAGGATGAATCCATTCGGGGATATCGCGGAGGTTACTTACCTAATGAACGTCGAGCAATTGAAAAAGGATTACGAGATGGTTCTATTCAGATTGTTGTGAGTACGAATGCCCTTGAACTCGGGGTCGATATTGGACAGTTACAGGCATGTATTATGACAGGTTACCCAGGTAATATTGCGAGCGCTTTGCAACAAGCTGGTCGTGCAGGGAGAAGACAGGATTCTGCATTAATAATTTACGTTGCTGGTGCAACAGCACTTGACCAATATGTCGTAAATAATCCTATGTATTTATTAGGGAGTTCTCCAGAAGAAGCACTTATTAACCCAGAAAATGTTTTAATTTTAATGGAACATTTAAAATGTGCGGCTTTCGAACTACCTTTTTCAATGACGGATACTTATGGTGAATTTGAAGTACAGGAACTGTTAGCTTTCTTAGAAGAAGAAGGTGTCCTTATTAAAACTAGTGCAAGTTGGTTTTGGATGAGTGACCGTTTTCCTGCGCATGAAATTAGCCTACGTTCTGCTGCACAAGAAAACGTTGTGATTATCGATTGGTCTATTCCTGCGTCGACCAAAGTGATTGGCGAGATGGATACGTATAGTGCAATGACATTACTACATGAAGAGGCTATTTATCTTCACCAAGGTATACAATATCAAGTTGAAAAGTTAGATTGGGAAGAAAAAAAAGCGTTTGTTAGAGAAGTGAATGTAGATTACTATACAGATGCTAATTTAGCAGTCGAATTAAAAGTATTAAGTGAAGATAAAAGTAAAAAATTCAATACGGCTTCCATTAGTTTTGGTGATGTAGGTTTACTTGCAATCCCAACAATCTTTAAAAAAATTCGATTTAATACTCATGAGAATATTGGCTCTGGTAAAATTCATATTCCACCATTAGAAATGCATACAAATTCTACGTGGCTTTCTTTTGAAATGCCTAAAGATTGGTCTGAAGAAATGTTAACCGATGCATTAACAGGAGCAGCATATGCAATTGGTTCATTTATTCCATTATTTATTCAATGTGACAGAAGTGATCTGTCAGTAGTACCACAGGTAAAATCAATTCACAATGAAAAGCCAACATTATTCATTTACGATAGCTATCCAGGAGGGATTGGCTTAAGTGAAAAAGTTTATGAGATATTAGATACGATTTTAGAAGAGTCGATTCAACATGTTGATGCATGTCCATGTGAAAATGGATGTCCAACTTGCATCGGTGCTCAAGATAGTTTACAAAGTGGAAAAGAAAAAGTGATGAAAATATTATCCTTATTGCTAAACGAGATGAAGTGATTTTTATGTCTTATGAAAATAAAATTATGCAATTGAAAAAGATGCTCGGTGCGAAGAAAGAGAAGAGTGAGCAGAAAACGAGTTTTGTGAAACCGGCTAAACCAGACTATATTCATGAATGGACAAAATGCGGATTAGACTTAATAGAGAATGACTTTGGAGTTGTATTAAAACGCCAGGTGTCATATCCACTTGACTATAAGCATGGTCTATATGAATTAAGTTCTTTTTATGAGGCAATCGAAAAATGGGGAACTTCGAACGTTGCGCATCCTTTTTCAATAAGTTATGATGACGAAATTCTATTTTTTGATACAGAAACGACAGGACTAAAGGGAGTAGGAACTCAAATATTTTTAATTGGACAGCTCCAAGCGAAAGATGATGAGTTTATATTGACACAATATGTATTAGCTGATCCTTCTAACGAAGCTGCTTTTTTATTTGAGTCAAAGTTTTGGCAACAGTCAAAAACGATTGTGACATATAATGGGAAAAGTTTCGATTGGCCACAACTTGAATCCAGGTGGACATTGCATAAAAACCTTTTACCTAAACTAAAAGATCACAAACAAATTGATTTACTTCATAGTTCGAAGCGAATATGGAAGAATAACTTAGAGAAAATGAAATTAACAATCGTAGAGGAAGAGAAATTAGGTTTTAAACGTAAGGATGATATACCAGGATTTCTAGCTCCAATTATTTATGCAGATGCTATGAAGAGTGGAAATGCGGAGACGCTAATGAAAGTACTGGTCCACAATGAATGGGACTTATTATCATTAATTACACTTTATATTCATTCGACCGATTTATTAATAGAAGCTAAGATGCAAGATGAAACTGCCACTACATTTACGAATGTTGGGAAATGGTACGGGGATTTAAAGCAGAGGGAAGAAAGTGCGAATTATTTAAGGAATATTACTGAGCACTTCGATGATGAAGAATCGAGTGTAGCTCATTATTTACTCGCATTTGAACAAAAAAGAAATAGTCAATATAAAGAAGCGATAAGTTCTTTTGAAAGGGCATTGCCATTTTTAGATGATCGTAAAAAGTTACGAGCATTTGAGCAATTGGCTATGTTATATGAACATCAATTTAAAAATTACGAAGAAGCGCTTCAATACACATTAACTGGTTTAAACCTAGTTAATAAAATGAGTCATTATACCATTGAACAAAAGTTGAAAATTGTTTTACGTTGGGAAAAACGTGCTTTACGTATTGAGAGTAAATTAAAATAAAACATAATAGGAAATAAATATAGAAATAATTATTTCCAAAATAGTTAGTAATTCATTTCCCGGGTAAGCGCACAATTAGACAGATTTTTGACAAATCTTTCATCTCTTTTTTGACATATTTCCCGATAATTATCCTTTAATCTTGATCAAAACTTGTAGGTAAATAGCAGTAAGTAGAGTTTTCCTTCACTTTTAGACAAGTTAATATGGTATAATAAATTTACGTATGTTCGTATGGAAGGGCGATGTGAATGGAAATTAAATTAAATTCAAAAATCATTCTTGAAAAAGAATTTAAAAAAGCAATGAAAGGTTATAGTGTTGACCAAGTTGATCAATTTTTAGATCAAATCATGGAAGATTATGACGCATTTGAGAAAACTGTGAATGAGCTACGTGCTGAAAATAAACGTTTAAAAGAAGAACTACAAAGTGTATCTAGAAAACCACAAACTACCCAATCAACGGGAAATACGAACTTTGATATTTTAAAACGATTATCAAATTTGGAAAAACATGTATTTGGTAGCAAATTATACGAATAATAAATTAGTCATTATTGATTGTAATTTTATTTGTTTTTTAGTATAATAATTTTATCATTGAGAAATTCGAGTAATCGCTGCAATTCTTGAAGTTGTAGAGGAAAGTCCATGCTCACACGGATCTGAGATGACCGTAGTGTTCGTGCTTACTGAAAAAATAAGGTAAGGCAAGGCAATTGCCTTGACGGCGGAAGGAAAACCTAAGTCTTCGGATATGGTTGACACTTCCTGAAAGTGCCACAGTGACGGAGCTTCATTGGAAACAGTGAAGGTGGAACGAGGTAAACCCCACGAGTGAGAAACCCAAATTATGGTAGGGGCACTCTCCTGAAGGAAATGAACGGATGGAGGGACGCGGATAACCGCGTAGATAGATGATTACTACCCGATTAGTACGAGGCGAGAGCCGTTTGAGTACTCGGGAACAAAACATGGCTTACTGAATTTCCATGATATATATACCTAATTAAACTTAACGATACTCATTTTTATTTACTTAAAACACCATACATATAATCATTTATTAATTGAAATGAGTATGGTTTAATGTAGAAGGGGCTTTATGCTCAATAATGTTGGCTCTCCATACTCTGGAGAGCCTTTCTTTTAGGATAGGCTATAAAAATATGGGAAATATAAAAATTTTTCACATTTACATAAAAAACTTAGTTAGGTACCTAATGACTAGTAATCATTAAAGAACATTTATGTGACTACGAGTCTGTATTTATTCTTATAATGGCAATACTACAGATGAACTAGATAATGAATCCAATCTTGAAGTATCATTCAATGGTAAATGGTCAAATTGGATTTTCTTTTATAAATTGAAGAGTTGATTGTTGATTTAAAGCGTATATTACTATTACTTGACTCAACATAAAACATAAGAGTTTTAGAGATGGGAAGTAGAACATCAAGTGAGGTTAAAAAAATGACAAAATTACAATTAGTAGCTACTAGTGCAATGGGACTTGAATCAATTGTTGCAGAAGAAGTAAAAGAGTTAGGGTACGAAACAAAAGTTGATAACGGAAAAGTATACTTTGAAGGTGATGAAACGGCAATAGCAAAAACGAATCTTTGGCTTCGTGTAGCAGATCGTATAAAAATTGTTGTAGCACAATTTCCAGCTACCACTTTTGATGAATTGTTTGAACGTACAAAAGCAATCAACTGGGAACAGTTTCTACCTGTGGATGCCAATTTCCCAGTGTCGGGCAAATCCGTTAAGTCCAAATTATATAGTGTACCTGATTGTCAGGCAATCGTAAAAAAAGCAATCGTTGAACGAATGAAAATCCATTATAAACGTCTTGGATTTTTAGATGAATCAGGGGCAACTTTCAAAATTGAGGTATCAATTTTAAAGGATTTGGCAACAATTACCATTGATACGTCTGGTGTGGGTTTACATAAACGTGGCTATCGCCAATCCCAAGGTGAAGCACCTTTAAAGGAAACTCTTGCAGCGGCTCTTGTGAAAATCTCTAAATGGAGCCCTAATAGGCCATTTGTTGATCTTTTCTGTGGATCTGGAACTATACCTTTAGAAGCCGCGATGATTGGTCAAAATATTGCACCTGGCTATAATCGTGAATTTATTTCCGAACAGTGGGGATGGATTAAGTCAAAGGTTTGGGATGATGTGAGAGATGAAGCTGAATCGCTTACGAATTACGATCAAAAACTAGAAATTATCGGTTCAGATATTGATCACCGTATGGTTTCTATTGCGGAAGCAAACGCATTAGAAGCAGGGTTTAGTGATTTAATTACGTTTAAACAAATGCAAGCAACCGATTTTACAACAAAATTAACAGATGGTGTGATTATTTCAAATCCACCTTATGGTGAACGTATTGGTGAAAAAGAAACAATTGAGAATGTAATAAAAGAATTAGGAAACGTTATGCGAAATTATCCTTCTTGGTCTGTCTATATGTTATCCTCAATGGAAAACTTCGAAGAATTATATGGAAAAAAGGCTACGAAAAAGAGAAAGTTATTTAATGGCTTTATCCGGACAGATTTATATCAATACTGGGGTCAGAAATCAAAGAGGGATTAATATTCTGTAGTATGAAATGAACGGAAGGAGGAGTACTCCTTCCTTTTCAATGTCTTTAGACATTTATGAAGGAGATAAATAAACAATGAGAAAATCTTTGCCATTTGAACTATCGAAGGAAAAGTCCTTTTTTGAATCATTAAGTGACTGGATTGGTGATGTTCTTTACGATGAACTGCCAGATAAAGGACTTGAATTACGTGATGAACAAATTTTTATGGCCTATCAAATCGAGAAGGCATTAAAAGAAAAAAGTGTATTATTTGCAGAAGCAGGTGTAGGGACTGGGAAAACAATCGCGTATCTTTTACCAGCAATCTCCTATGCTCGTTATACAGGCCGACCTGCGTTAATAGCATGTGCAGATGAAACGTTAATCGATCAGCTTGTTAAAGAAGGCGGCGACATCGAAAAATTACAAAATTTATTAGAGTTAGATATTGACGTTAGACTTGCTAAATCTCGTGATCAATATTTATGTTTAAAAAGATTTGAAGATGCAGAAAAAGTTGAAACTGAGGATTGGATCGATGATATTAGTTTCTCAATCCCTGAGAATGTATACGTAAAGGGTTCTATGAATGCAATTAGTCCGTACGGCTCTCGCAGTGATTATCCTTCTATAAGCGACGAGTCTTGGCAAAAAGTGAACTATAA
Organism: Lysinibacillus timonensis; assembly: GCF_900291985.1. NCBI lineage: Bacteria > Bacillati > Bacillota > Bacilli > Caryophanales > Bacillaceae > Lysinibacillus > Lysinibacillus timonensis. The sequence continues at coordinate 12,803 of NZ_LT985980.1, forward strand.
TTCCCTAATGCAATGTAGTGTATGTGATCTTCGGAATCGCTGTGGTCAAACTTTGCATCGTGCGCATTATCGAAGTTCCACTGATCTAATCATTTGTTCTCAAGATTTCCTTATGGAACATTTAGCAACAAAAGAATCTCGTGAACGTGAAGGTCATCTTCCATTACTTCCAGAGGTATCCATGATTGTGCTCGATGAAGGTCATTTACTAGAATATGCAGCTCAAAAAGCGATGACATACAAGGTACAAAGCAATACAATTGTTAATTTGTTAGAACGTTTAATGGTAGATGGTGTTCGTGAAAGTACTCTCTATGCAATGGAAAAATTGCAAGATGATCATGATCTCTTTTTTGATCAACTTCGTGACGATGTCGTACCATCAGTGGAAAGTCGGAAAAAAATTACTAAATCGGAAAGCTTGATAGCTTATGGGAAACAACTAATTTTAGATGTTGAGAAGTTATTAGAAGAATTTGTGTTTGAATCAGAGTTATATATGATACCAGAATACGAATTAAATATGGCGGAAGAATTTTTAGAACAATATGTGGCATCTATTCGGATTTTTGTTGCCCAAGGTGATGCGGTTGATTGGTTAGAGGATACTGATGGGGAAGAAACATTAGTTATTATGCCACGATTAATTACAGAAGTATTGGAAGAAAAATTGTTTTCAAAGAAACTTCCAATCATCTTCTCATCTGCAACATTGTCAGTTAAAAAAGATTTTTCGTTTATTTCATCAAGTTTAGGTATAAAAAGCTATATGTCCTTTAGCGTACCTTCGCCTTTTGACTATGATGAAGTGATGAAGATTTATTTACATGAAGGTCAAAATGTAAAAGCGAAAAAAGTAGAACAGCTTCTACAAACTAAACAAAAGACATTAATATTATTTAAATCGAAGCATTCGATGCTGAAATTTAAAGAAAGTCTTCCGCTGATGTTGAGACTGTCAATTGCTTTTGAAGGTGACCAAGAATTATCATCCACTATCCGTGAATTCCAAAGTGGAACAATCAATACCTTATGTTCTTATCATTTATGGGAGGGTCTTGACTTACCTGAAGAAGCTTTAACTAGAGTTGTCATTTTTGATTTGCCGTTTCCACCGCATGATCCATTGTTTGATGCAAAACGTGCTTTTTCTAAAGATCCTTTTGAAGATGTAGAATTGCCATTTATGCTTCTCCGTTTACAACAAGGTATTGGTAGATTAATCCGTACTTCAAGAGATTTTGGTGAAGTTCATATATTATTAAATGATGATGAAATGAAAGTGAAGGACCATTTTATGGATATCCTACCTGTTAAGCCCCAATAGATTATTTAGTTTGAATAACATCATAAAAATCCCTCTCTTACTAATTCAACAATAGTAGGGGAGGGATTTAATTATATCGAGAAAAGGTTAATGATCCGTCTTAAATATTACCAGAATTTGTAACCAACTGAACCTAATGGTGAAGTATTGATAATATCAATAATTGGTATTGTATAGGCAATAATGATTAATGCAACTAAAATGACACCCCATACTTTGAAGTTTTCTAGGATTGCTGGAGTTTTAGCAGCTCCTTCTGCAACTTCTGCTATTGGGAATTCTTCTTCTCCTTTAGGTGCAAACCATAGTAAGTTAATTACGATTCCAAGTACCAATAAAATGGCAAGGAATAAAATTGTACCACCAACTGCTTGAGCAATTTGGTAAGAGATCCATTCAGATGCTAATTCTGATCCACCATAAGTTGAATATTCTGAACGACGGGGTGCGCCGAATAACCCTGCGATATGCATCGCCCCTGACATAAAAATCATACCGATTGTCCATAAGATACCTGCAGTAATGGCCATGTTGTTCATTCTTTTCGTTAGTTTCCGTCCAGTTAAATGTGGTATTAACCAGAAGGAAGCACCGAAGAAAGTTAAAACAACAGTTGTTGCCACTGTTAAATGGAAATGACCTGTTACCCAAATTGTGTTATGAATTAATTGGTTCATTTGATAAGATGCGTTAACGATACCGCCTGCTCCTCCAGGTATAAAAGCAACCATCCCAATAAATGGTAGTAAGAAACGGCTATCTGACCAAGGAAGATTTTTAAACCAACCAAATACACCCTTTGCACCAAGAGAACGGCCGCGTAATTCAAATGTAGCGAATAACGAAAAGGCAGTCATTAATGATGGAACGGCTACAAACAAAGTGAATACGACTTGTAAAAATTTCCAAAATGCATCAATTCCTGGTTCTGTTAATTGATGGTGAATACCAACTGGGATTGATAGTAATAAAAATAACATGAATGCAAGACGAGCTAATGCATCTGAAAATATTTTACCGCCAATAATTTTTGGAATCACTACATACCAAATCATATATGCTGGTAATAACCAGAAGTAAACAAGTGCATGACCGAAATACCAGAAAAGAGTACGTGACAATAATACGTCTATACGTTCAACAAAGCCCATTGACCAAGGAATTAATTGGAATAGTACTTCTGCTGCAACACCTAAAGTTGCCACGAACCACATTAAATTGTTCACTATAACCATATAGGATAATAATGGAGTTGTTTTACCCTTGTTCTCTTTTCTCCATTGAATGAAGCGTAAACCATGAGCTAAACTTAAAAGCCATGAACCTACAACAACTAATGCTAATCCCGCATAATAAATCCAATGAGCTTGAAGTGGGGCATAGAATGTATAAAGAACTGATGCTTCATTTAAAAGAACCATCGTAGCAGAAGCAGTTGTTCCCATAGTCATAATCCAAAAACCGACCCATCCAAGTTTCCGTTGGCCGTTTGTCAATGCACCGACAGTACGACTAATCGCAGCTGTTTGGAAGCCCATTATAAAGAATGTCGTTAACACTAAACCTAATAGTACACCGTGAACTGTTAGGACTTGATAATAATTAATACCCCAAGGTAATTTAAATTGCCCTGAACGAACTAAAACTTGTAGTAAACCTGCAGTACCACCTAAAAATAAAGCAATGAATGCGACATATATGTTAGCTAATGCAAGTTTTGCATCTTTACGATCAACTTTAGCGTTTTTGTCCCTAGTTAAATTGATTTTTGATTGATTGCCCATTGTTTGTTTCTCGTTTATCGTTGTCTTCATCTTACTCCACCACCTTTAAAGTAGAATACATCATTGCGTGACCTGTGCCACAGTATTCATTACAAACAATTAAAAACTCTCCTGCTTTATCAACAGTTGTTACATATTCTGACACATAACCAGGTTCTAACATCATATTGATATTTGTTTCGGCAACTTGGAAACCGTGAACAACGTCTTTCGTTGTTGCAATAAATCTTACTTTTGAACCAACTGGAACTTCAATTTCCATTGGATTATACATAAATGCGGTAGCAAGTAGGACCACCTCATAATCCCAGTCTTTTCCTTCCACTTTATGAACACCAGGTTGATCGAATGGAGCAATTGTCTCAACTTCTTCGTAGTTAATTGTCCATTTAGAATTATTAGGGTGAGTACCACCGTGGAAAGCACTCACACCTACAATTGATAAAAATACAATAAGCATGGCTGTTCCGAATGTTAACCACCATTTTTCATACTTATGTAAATGCATATTTATTCCCCTCCAAAATAGTTTAGTTGACTCTAGAAACGATCAAGAAATAGGCCAAAGCAAAGTGCCCAAATAACGATGATGAAAATACCTAAACCAAAAGTTGCATATAATGTACCTTTTAAGTTATCTTCCGATTTTTTATGGTTTGTCATTGTCTTACCTCCTAGTAACAATAAATGTTATCTTCCTTACTACGACCCCATCATATAAAAAAACGCTTGCGTGAGATGTGATAAAAATCACACTTAATCGATGTATTTGTGAATTAACTGTGAAAGAACAATTATCCAAAAAAAAAGAAGCAAGCTCTAGTTAAGAGCTCGCTTCATAGCAAATAATAATTACGCTTCATCAATTGTAATCAAAATAGTTAAATCTCCAATATCCTCTATTGAAACAGGTAAATGATAAGCAGATTCAAATCCAGATAACTTCGTTTCCCCGACCATTACAGTAGGGGTAGTAATGTCAACATTGATGGATTGTAACCCAGCATATGTACATAAATTACCAACTAGCATGTTTCCAAATTCTCCTGTAAAGGATTCAAGCATTTCACCTTCTAAGGGCATACCAAACATTTTTAGACCTAACCCACTAAAAGTGGCCGAGGCACTATCGATGATAATTCTTCCTTTTAAATCTCCAATAAGTCCAATTAATACACCAATTTCTTTTTGCTTATATGGTTCATTTGTAATTGTATATTCTTGTAAATTGACTTGACTTGGAACGACCAATTTCAAGGCATGAATTGTTCCATCTATTAAAGAATGAATATAATTTTGATGATTCATAAGATTTACACCTTTTCTATATGTATAGTTGTATTAATTAGCCAAATTATTACCTCAACTTGACGTATTTAAAAAAATTACTTAAAATTTAATTGAATTTTATTATCAATTAGAGGAGCTGTCTTGATGGTCTATGTATTAATAGGTATCACGGCTGTTATTTACGTTTGTATCGGAACCTATGTCATGAAAAAAACGATTAAGTGATCTTTCTATTTTTATTATAACTTGAAAATTAAGAATAGTATGTATTTTTTAAGTAAAAAAGAAGAAATTTGTTGAAAATTGCAATATACTTTCCCCTAAAGTTTTCATATCCTATTTAGCTCTCTATTCATTGAAACTCTAAATCTTTTCTCAATATAAAAATTTTCTCACTTATTCAATATTTTTAGCCGATTTTATTTTAAAATCATGTTAGTATATAATTGTGTCAAAAATTAGACAAACTAAGACCATATCATGAATAAAGGGGCATTAAGTGGATGAATTCATTTGATGAAAAAATACAGCAATTATTAAAGAAAACTGCTGTGCAATACATAGTATACAAGAATAATGAAGACACAACTCGTTTAGAGAAGCTTCAATTATTTGCGCGCAAGCTATTACAAAAAGAATATGTCATCGCATTCGCAGGACATTTCTCAGCAGGTAAATCAAGTATGATCAACGCACTATCTGGCGAGGACATTCTGGCGGCTAGTCCCATTCCAACAAGTGCGAATATTGTAAAGGTTCATAAAGACGACGAAGACTACGCAATCATTTATATGCATAATGAACAACCAATTAAATTTGAAGCGGGTTATGACATTAAAACTGTTAAAGAATTAAGTAAAAATGGGGATTTAGTTTCTCAAATTGAAATTGGTCACAGTAAGTCATCTTTACCAAAAGGTGTGACAGTTATGGATACGCCAGGTGTCGATTCAACAGATGATGCTCATGCAATGTCCACTGAATCTGCTCTTCATTTAGCAGACATCGTATTCTACACAATGGATTATAACCATGTACAGTCTGAATTGAATTTTCAATTTACAAAAGAATTAATGAAGTACAATCCTAATGTCTATTTAATTGTTAATATGATTGATAAACATAAAGAAAACGAACTACCTTTTGAAGATTATAAACAATCTGTCTATCAATCTTTTGCAACATGGGGTGTCGAACCAAAAGGTATTTTCTTCACATCTTTAAAGGATAAAAATCATCCAAATAATGATTTTCAAACAGTAAAAAAGATTGTTATGGATTCAATGCACGATTGGCAAGAACAATTATTACTAACAGCTGAAAGTACGTTAAAAAAGATGCATGATGAGCATTTAGACTATCTGAAAGAAGAAAAGCAACAGATGTTCATGGATCTGGAAGATATCTTATCAGCAGAAGAATGGGAACATAGGGATGATATCCTAGAACAATACGAAAAACTTAAGTTACAAACCGAATTATTTTCTTTTGAAAACTGGGAGGATACATTTAAAGAAAAGCGGAAGGAACTACTTTCTAATGCAGCAATTATTCCAGCTGATTTCAGAGATAAGTTACGATCATACTTGGAATCGCAACAGCCAGGATTTAAAGTAGGAGGGTTATTCTCTTGGAAAAAGAAAACAGAAGAGGAAATTGCCCGCCGAAAAGATGAAGTTTTCGAGCAATACATTTCCATCGTAAATTCGCAAATTACTGGTCACTTAAAAGGACTAATGAAACAATCTTTACGTGATGTAGGTGCATTAACTGAACAGTCTGCTTCTACTATTGATAGTATGTCTTTTAATATTCCATTTACTTTAATAGAAGAACAAATTCATAAAGGTTCGCTTGTGACAGGTGATGCTGTTTTAAATTTTGCCAATCGAGTAGCCGAAGCGACAAAAAGATATTTCGTTCAAGAAACAGATAGTTGGAAGGATAGTCAATCTGACGTTCTAACTAAAGTGGCGGAATCGTCACATGCACCAGTATCTCAAAAATTAAATCATCTAACTCATAAAGTAAACGCAATTAAGAGCATCCAATCGTTAGATGAAAGAACACTTTATGCAGAAAAGCAATTAGTAAAACTAACTAAAGATACTCGCGAGGAAGCTGAAAAGCAAAAAGAAATTTGGCACAAAGATTATGAACAATCGATAAAAAACATTCGATTGTTTGAACCTTCAATGCTTCAAGTGAAAAAAGGAGTAAAAGAAGATGTACAACCTATACAGGTTACTACTTCTTCATATAAGTTAAATAGTGATGACGTTGTTGAAACTGCAATTAGAACTGCAAATGCAGTTAGTAAAGTAGATGGATTCCAAGAGGTATCCAATTTCTTACTGAAAAAAGTTGCTCGATTAAAACAAAAAGACTTTACAATTGCACTATTTGGTGCATTTAGTGCTGGAAAGTCAAGTTTTTCTAATGCTTTATTAGGGGCAAAAGTACTTCCAGTATCACCAAATCCAACAACTGCAGCTATTAACAAAATAAGACCTGTAACGGAAGAACATCTTCATGAAACGGCAGATGTACAGTTGAAAACAAGTGAACAGCTACTGAGTGATATTAAGAATTCTTATGAAGCAATAGGACTAACGATTTCTACGTTAGAAGAAGCATTTAGTAAGGCTGAAGAAGGGCTTCAAGTAAAATTATCAGACGAAAGATTAAATGTTCACAAGTCATTTATACGTGCTTATGCAAAAGGATATCCAGCTTATAAAGAACAACTCGGGCAAACAATACGAGTGAACCGTGTCGAATTTGAACTATTTGTTGCTGAAGAAAGCCGTTCATGCTTTGTCGATAATATTGACTTTTACTATGATTCTCCATTAACTCGAATGGGTGTAACACTAGTTGATACACCTGGTGCTGATTCTATCAATGCCCGACATACAGGGGTAGCGTTTGATTATATTCGAAACGCAGATGCAATTTTATTTATTACTTATTACAATCATGCCTTTGCAAAAGCTGATCGAGAATTTCTAATACAGTTAGGTCGGGTTAAAGATGCCTTCGAATTAGACAAAATGTTCTTCATTGTCAATGCAATTGACTTAGCAGAAACAAAAGATGAAGAAGAAGACGTGAAAAACTATGTTCGTAATGAACTTCAACGATTTGGAATTCGTTTCCCTAAGATTTATGGAGTTTCAAGTTTAAATGCTTTAAAAGAAAAAGTTGAACACAACGATTATCAATCAGGTATGAAACCGTTCGAAGAATCATTCTATCAGTTCTTAAACGAAGATTTAACGTCATTGGCTATTCAAGCTTTAAATGAAGAGGTCGAGAAGACACATCAACGATTACGTAGTTTAATTGTACAGACAGAAGAGAATTTAAAACGTAAAGATGAACGATTAGCAGAACTTAGCCAGCTTGAACAAAAAGTTCGCAATATGTATGCAACAACATCGACTAGCATGTTAGTTAGTGATGTCAAACAAGAATTAGAAGAACTTTTATACTATGTGTTGCAACGTGTTTATTATCGATATCCAGATTTCTTTAGAGAAAGTTATAATCCATCAACATTCGCTTCAAAACAAGCACAAGTGGCATTACAACAAGCTCTGAAAGAAACATTAGATGCATTAAAATTTGATTTTGCACAGGAATTACGTGTAACAAACTTTAGGTTGGCTCAATTTATACAAAAGAAAATACAAGAACGCTATAAAGAAAATATTCAGACATTAAAAGAGCTGAATTCAAGCTTTTCGTTTATTGCTTATGAGTCTGTAGAGCCTTCGTTATTAGAATTTGAGGGTCCATTTAATGATTATGAAAAATATGCATCTGTTAAATCTTATTTTAAAAATGCAAAAGCCTTTTTTGAGAAAAATGAAAAAGAACAATTAAAAGCAGCATTAGAAGAACTGACAAAACCAGATGCGGAAAAATATTTAGAAATCGAAAAAGAACAATTAACGAATTGGTCCTCAAAACTAATAGAGCAGGAAACAGAATCTTTACGAAATCACCTTTTAAATGACGCCATTCAACAAATTGAAACAGAACGTTTATTATTACAAGAGGAAAGTCGTTTAGCGGCATGGAAGGCAATTTATGAGGATCTTCAAAAAACGGAGGTTTAATGGATGGGTAAAGTTTTTGTAGAAGCTTCACAAGTAAATAATGAAGGTCGATTTATTGATACCAGGTATCATTTACAAGATAAACACTGGGGTCAACTATCTTTCGAAGAGTCTCATATTACAGGTGCAATATATTGGGATTTAGAACGAGACTTATCTGATATGTCGAAAGACGAAGGGCGTCACCCAATGCCTTCGAAAGAGCAATTACTACTCTTATTTGAACGTACAGGTTTGACATATAATGACACGATTTATATTTATGATCAAGGTGGAGCCCCATTTGCTTCACGTGCTTGGTGGATGTTAAAATATGCTAACTTTCCAAATGTATTTATTGTAAATGGTGGATTTAATGCATTAAAAGACGCTGGCTTTGTGGTAACAGCGGAATCCATAGCTTATGAGCCATCATCCCTAGAGATTAAATGGAATGATTCTATCTACGCAAGTAGAGAAGATGTTAAACGGATTGTCGATGGAAAAGAACAAGCAACTTTATTAGATGCTCGTGCTGCCATACGTTACCGTGGTGAACAAGAGACAATAGATGCGAAAGCAGGTCATATTCCAACGGCAAAAAATTTCGATTGGGAACAATTAATAGTAGGAAATACACTTTGTGCTACAGAATCTATGCTAGAAAAATTCAATAACGAAGAAGATATTGTTGTTTATTGTGGTTCAGGTGTCACTGCATCGCCACTTTATGCTATCTTAGCTGATTCCGGATATGACAATATTCGCTTATATGTAGGTAGTTATAGTGACTGGATTACGAAATACGACATAGAAGTCGGGGAAAATAAATAAATCATTTAAAAGAGTACAATATGACTTGTACTCTTTTATTTTTTGCTGACTTTCTTTATATTGTCGGCTCGCTTTATTTAACTTTTAGTTAAGAAATAGATAAGGATTACAATGTTATTAGAAAAAAGCCCAAATTTATGTAACTTTTCATTATTTACTACGACTAATTTTTCGAAGTGATACAATTTCATTCACTTAAGACGTATTTATTAAAAGGAGAGAGACAAATGAAAAAGAAATCTTTAACATTGATTGCTACTACAGCTTTAGTTGCTAGTACAATGATCGTTCCAACCGCATCAGCGCAATATTTAGAAGGGCAGCCAATTGAGGACACAGAAGGGTTAGAATATAAAACGACAATCAACGAAGACTTAGTTAACGAACCAATTTCCGATGAGGAAGTAGTTCAACCAGCAAATTTCATTGAAGTTAAAGGGACAATTCATGAAATTACAGAAGACTCAAATGGTTACTTCTACGGAACGGTTGAGGGTGACCAACCCTTCGCTATTTATTTTAATGAACAGACAGTAATTTTAAATAATGTTGGGGAGAAGATAGAACTTGAAGAAGGTATGGAGTTTACGGCATTTGTTGATTCTTCTAAACCAATGATTATGATTTATCCACCGCGATACTCACCTGAAGTGATCATTGTTCAAACGAAAGAACTTGGTACTGTTCAATATGATCAGTTTGATGAGAACTTTTTAAACAAGAACAAAGATTTATCTATTAATGTGGACGAAGATACAGACATACTTAACTTATCTGGTACGAAGCTATCAAAAGAAGATATAGTTAATGAAGACGTACTTGTTTTTTATACTGTAACAACAAAAAGTTTACCGGCTCAAACAGCTCCTTCTCAGGTGATTGTTCTAAGCTATGATGAAGTAGATCAAGTTGAAGAAGGTACAGTAAAAGAAGAGAATAACAATATTGAAATGGCGTACCAAATTGCTGAACGAGATTCCCATTTAGTAAATGGTGTTAAAATGATTCCTTTACGATTAGTGGCTGAGCAACTTGGTTATAAAGTTAATTCTACTGGAAATGGAGCAATTGTTTCTAAGGGTGCTCTTTCGTTTACAATTACTCGTGGTTCAAAAATGTATGGATACAATAAGGCGGTGAAATCATTCGCCGAAGTACCTACATTGCTTGAAAAAAATAAAACTTACGTACCATATGAATTTTTAGAACTTCTTATCGGAAATGGTAAATAACTAAAACCCATAGGCTACCAGCTATTCTATGATGAAGAATCAAAAGATTTTAACTTTTGATTCTTTTATTTTGTTTTTTAAATTGTGTCAAATTTGTGAACTTTTAATTTCGGATGATTTATAAATACTAGACTTTGTGAAATTTATCGCATTTTTGTGAGCATAGTGATTTGTGTAAGTATTCACGAAAGAAATCTCTCTATTAATAAGGGAAAGTTTTGAGTCTAAAAATATTAATTTTTTCAATATACTATTTTGATAGTATGTGAAATTTATCGCAATTAACAAGAAAGATGCATATATGAGATAAAAAGAAATAATATGCAGAAAATTAGAATCATTATATTGACTTTGTTTGGCTAAAGAAATATCATACAAAAATATAAACGGTTTATTATTATTATTAAAGGGGTGGTATATTATGGATTTAATGAAGAAGGCGTTAGAAATGCATGAAGAAAATAGAGGGAAATTAGAAATTAAATCAAAAGTGTCTCTGGAGGACACATATGATTTAAGTTTAGCTTATTCACCGGGCGTAGCCGCTCCATGTATTGAAATTGATAAAGATCGATCTCGGGTGTATGATTATACGTTAAAAGGAAATTCTGTGGCAATCGTTACAGATGGAACAGCTGTATTAGGTCTTGGTGACATAGGCCCTGAAGCTGCACTGCCTGTTATGGAAGGAAAGGCATTGCTATTAAAGAAAATAAGTAATGTAGATGCTTTTCCAATATGTCTAGATACAAAAGATGTGGATGAGATTGTCCGCACTGTAAGATTAATTTCCCCAACATTTGGAGCGATTAATTTAGAAGATATCTCTGCACCACGCTGCTTTGAAATTGAGGAACGATTACGAAAAGAGTGTAATATACCTGTATTTCATGATGATCAGCATGGTACGGCGATTGTTGTAGGTGCTGGGTTATCGAATGCATTAAAAATTGTAGGAAAGCGTAAAGAAGATATACAAATTGTGATTAACGGTGCAGGTGCTGCAGGGATTGCCATCTTAAAATTATTACTTGAAATCGGCTATAAAAATATCATCATGTGCGATTCAACAGGAATTATTTATTCTGGTAGAGCAAAAGGAATGAATCCAATAAAAGAAGAAATTGCTCAATTAACGAATGGTAATCTTTTGAAAGGTGGGTTGAATGAAGCGTTAGTCGGAGCGGATGTTTTCATCGGGGTTTCGATTGCGAACTTGCTAACGAAAGATCATATTCAATCTATGAATGCTGAACCAATCGTTTTTGCACTAGCGAATCCGAATCCTGAAATTACTTATGAAAATGCTAAAGCATGGGGAGTTAAAATTATCGGAACTGGACGTTCAGACTATCCAAACCAAGTAAATAATATGTTAGCTTTCCCTGGGATTTTTAGAGGTGCCTTAGATGTAAGAGCAACAGATATTAATGAAGAGATGAAGATGGCAGCTGTTTCTGCAATTGCTTCATTAATTTCAGAAGAAGATTTACATGAAGAATATATTATTCCAAAAGCATTAGATGAACGAGTTGCAGAAGTTGTTAGTAGAGCTGTTAGTAAAGCTGCAATCGAGTCTGGTATTTCAGATTTATATGAGCAAACAAAGGATTTTAATGAACAGTTAATCTAACTTCAAAAAGTGGTGGTGTATAAGGAGATTGCTTCATACACCACCTATTATTTTATTGACCTAATTGTTCTGTTAATTGCTCTAACTGGTCTACTAACGATCCAATGAAAGAGATTGTATCTCGAAGTGGCTGCTCTGAAGTGAGGTCTATACCAGCCATTTGTGCAAGCTCATAGGGGTTTTTAGTACCGCCAGCTTTCAATACTTTAAGCCAATCATCTATTGCTAATTTACCGTCAGTTTGAATGCGTCGATAGACTTGTGTCGCGATTGTTAAACCTGCTGAATATGTGTATGGATATAAACCCATATAATAATGTGGTTGACGCATCCATGTAAGTTCTGCTCCATCGATGATTTTAACAGTATCGCCCCAAAATTCCTTAAGAACATTTCTTTTCAATTCATTTAATTTGTTAGCATTTACACTTCCACCTTGGTCAATTTCTTCATAGACCTTTCTTTGATAAGCAGCTTCAAGTAAATGAGTAACAAAATTGTGATAGTAAGTTCTTGCAACAATAGTTGAAATAACCCAACGTTTAAAACGCGTATCCGTTGAATTGTTTAATAAATAATTTGCCATTAGCATTTCATTCATTGTAGAAGGCGCCTCTATAAAGTAAAGGGAAGGTTCTGCATTAAAAACATTTTGTTTTGCATTAGCCAAGTTGAAATGGCCGGCGTGACCCAGTTCATGTGCGAGAACAAATACTTCGTTCATCCGATTCGTCCAAGAGATAAGTACGTATGGATGGTATCCATAAGGACTGTCACAAAAAGCTCCAGTCGATTTGCCCGTATTTTGTGCAAAATCAATCCAACGTTCTTCAAAAGCGCGGTCAATCATATCACTATATTCTTCTCCCATGATAGAAAGAGCGTCTTTCATAAATTTACGCGATTCTTCAATAGAAATTTGAGGTTCATAGGTTGGATCTAATGAAATTTTCAAATCTGCAAACGTCATGTCATCAAGTCCATGAACTCTTTGAAGAAGTTTGGCATAACGTCTCATATGTGGTGCTAGCTCTTTCATAATGATATCGATTTGACGGTGATATAATGATTGATCAACTTCTTGGTTAAATAGGAGGTAATCAAAGATTGAATTGTATCCTCTTAAATCAGCGTTTGTTTTTTCTATCTTTAAGTACATATCATACGTTTTAGCCGTTGTATGCTGATAGTCTTTTAATTTTTGCGAAAACGCTTCAAATGCAGCTCTTCGGATTTCTGTATTATTCTCTAGTTCCCAGTCTCCTTCAAATGAATTATAACTTAATGGATAGCTATTTCCGTTAACTTCGAACTGATGAAATTGTAAGTCAACCAGTTTTGTTGTGTTGTAAAGCTCGTAAGGTGCATCGAATGTAGTTCCAAATGCTGCGAGTGCTCTTTCCGCTTCAGGATGTAATTGATATGGTTTTTTTCGAATTATTTTTTGGATGAAGTTCGCATACTCAGGAGAAATATTACTAGCTTCTTGCAATGTGATTTCATCTATTTCTACTAGTTCACTTATAATAAAAGAAGTTTGAGCGCTAATTGTAGAAAAAAGTTGGCCTACTTTGGCAGCACGTAATTGAGCTTCATCATTTCCTTGATCTACACTTAATATTAGATTGGCATAGGAATTTATAGGTACTAACTTTTCTAATAGCTTTTCATATCGTTCTATCACATTCAAAATGGATTGAACGTTGTAGATTTTTCCTTTAAAAGTAGTGGTAATATCTACTGAATCAAGTTTCACAACTTCAATCTGTTTTTCAAAATCAGTTTCTGTTTGAAAAAGATGAGTTAAATCCCATGTTTCTTTTAGATTTACTTCATTTCTATTTACCATTTTGATCCTCCTCGAGAATATGTTAACAAAATTGTAACACAAAATTTGAATACTCCTTAAAAGATAACTATATGATACATCTAGTTGCAAAAATTAATGCTTTCGATGATTTCGGAAGGGCAGGGGAGTGTAGATTTGTATCTTTATTGATGTTAGGGGACTAAAAATGGTTGAACTTGTAATGGGGGAAACGTAAGGGAAATAGAAATAAGTGTCAGTAACACCAATAACGCATTTCAAGGACAAACAGAATGGAAAATTTGAAAGGAATGTCCATGAGGAGCGCTCTCAAGGACACATGGATCGAAAAAATGAATAAAAATGTCCATGACAAGCGGTCTCAAGGACAAAACACTGGAAATCCGAGGGAAAAGTGTAAGATACAGACTCTATAGGACAAGATAAGTAATAAATACCAAAGAAATTTCACGTGGACCAACTATTAAAAGGTGCCACATTGGAGCGTTTAATTCAAATAAGACGGAAAGAGAAAAAAGAAAGACTCCTCGTTCCCGACAAGAAGTCTTTCCAAATTGTGTTACACTTTAATATTAGTAAACGCCTTCGCTAATCATTCCATCTGCTACTTTTACAAAGCCAGCAATATTTGAACCAATTACTAAATTTCCTTCGAAGCCATATCGTTCTGCAGCTTCTTTACTTTGTTTGTAAATAGATTTCATAATATCATGTAATTTTTCGTCTACTTGATTAAAAGCCCAGTATACTCGGCCAGAGTTTTGTGCCATTTCAAGCGCGCTTGTTGCCACACCACCAGCATTTGCAGCTTTAGCTGGTCCAAATAGAATACCATTATCTAAGAATTCATTAATGGCTTCTAAATTAGATGGCATATTTGCACCTTCTGCAACAACTTTCACACCATTAGCGATTAGCGTACGTGCAGCTTCACCGTCAATTTCGTTTTGTGTAGCACAAGGTAATGCGATATCACATGGAATTGACCAAATATCATTGCAACCTTCTGTAAATGTCGCATTTGGTCTATAGTTCACATAGCTGCTAATTCGTTCACCTTTTACTTCTTTAATCTCTTTTAAAACTTTCAAATCGATTCCATCTGGATCATATACATATCCGCTCGAATCTGAACATGCAATGACATTTGCACCAAAATGTTGTGCTTTTTCAATTGCATAGATTGCTACGTTGCCAGAGCCAGATACAACTACTTTTTTATTTAAGAAGGATTGTTTCGCGTCTTGTAACATTTCCTCGACGAAATAAACCAAGCCATATCCAGTAGCTTCCTTACGTACAAGTGAACCACCGTAACCAGGTTGTTTACCAGTTAGTACACCAGCCTCATGTGCACCACGAATTCGTTTATATTGACCATATAAATAACCGATTTCACGTGCGCCAACACCAATATCCCCTGCAGGAACATCGACATCAGGACCAATATGGCGGTATAATTCAGTCATAAAGGCTTGACAGAAACGCATGATTTCAGAGTTTGATTTTCCTTTCGGATCAAAATCTGAACCTCCTTTTGCTCCGCCAATCGGTAGTCCTGTTAATGAATTTTTAAAAATTTGTTCGAATGCTAGGAATTTCATTATCGATTCATTTACAGTAGGGTGTAGGCGTAGTCCACCTTTATATGGTCCAACTACATTATTGAATTGTACACGGTAACCACGGTTTACTTGTACGTTGTTTTGGTCATCTTGCCACGTTACTCGGAAAGAAACAATGCGATCTGGTTCAACGATACGCGATAAAATGTTATGTTGGATATATTCGGGTCTTTGTTCAAAAACCGGTACTAAAGAAATAAAGATTTCTTCCACGGCTTGTAAGAATTCAACTTGATGTGAATATTTTACTTTTAGCTGTTCAAATACTGAATCGATATATAGTTGTGCTTCTGATTTTGTATTAACGAATGGTGACGTCATTATGTTACCTCCAAATTATTGATGTTTGTATCGTATTATGAATTTTCAAACTATACAATCTTCTTTTTAGATGATACTGATATCGAATTTAGATGCTACTAAAAGGTAATTATATCAATATAATATTAAAATGACTTTTTAATAAAAGATTAGTGGGTGATGAATTATATTACAATTATTAATTGATGCTGATGCATGTCCTGTTATTGATTTAGCAATATCCATTTCATCTGATTATGATATAAAAACAACTTTATTTTGCGATACAACTCACTCAATTGAACGAAATAATGCAACAACTATTATGGTTCCCAAAGGGCCTGATTCTGTTGACTTTAAGCTGGTGAATGCGGTTTCGAAATATGATATAGTCATTACGCAAGATTATGGGTTAGCAGCGATGTGTTTAGCAAAAGGTGCATTTGTAATTGATCAAAATGGAAGAGAGATGACTTCAGATAACATTGATCAATTACTAGCCTTTCGACATGAAAGTGCAAAATTTAGACGTGCAGGTGGGAGAACAAAAGGACCAAAAAAACGAACAGAGAATAACAATTTATTATTCGAAGTAAATTTTCGACAACTTTGTGAAAGTGCTTTAGCAATTTACAATGAATAGGATAGGTCCTGACCAATTAGAGTGGTTAAAAAATTTAGACTTATTGGTTAGGTATATGCACCTAGCTCTCCAAATGGAGGGGGATAATATTTCAATAGGGTGTTGTACTAAATTAAAAAACGAACAATTAAAAAAAATCTGCTATTACACAGTAGTGTAAATAGCAGATTTCAGTTTAGAGAAAGCTTATAGGTTTTCTACAATTGGTAGGGAATACATCAGTTTCTGTTATGTCCAATTATTTAGGTGGTAAATTTTACTGATTAGATATTGGTTCTAATATCGATTAATTAATAAACCGATTATTAATTTGTTTCTACTTCTCTAACAGTTTCTTCTACTTCTTGACGAGACATTTTCTCTTTGCCTGATCGTAAAGCTTTTAACGTTTTATGAGCTAACGCAAGTGGAAGTTTACAGAATAATAATATGGATCGTTTTTGAATATCTCTTATATAAAGATCGGCTTTTTCTAAATTCTCTTCAGTATAAGCAAACAATTGTTCACGTGTCCAACCATCAGGAACGAAACTAACACCACGTTCTGCCATGTCTTCATCTTGATTTCTTAGAATGTTAACAGTTTGAAGACCACGTCCAAAGCCAATAGCCAAATCTCTATCGGTTTTAACTCCCGCATTCCATTCCCATAGTTCAGAGAGCATGACTCCAACAAGACCAGCAACATAGTAAGTATATTCATCTAAATCTTCTCTTGTAGAAATTTGCCAATTTAATTTAGACCATTTAGCCATACCATACGCCATTTCACTTGTAGATCGTTTAATGATTTCTTCAGCACCATCTGGGATTAATCGAATCCAATCACCTAACCTCATTGTTACTTCAGGCATGTATTGTTCAAAAGGTTTTAGTAATTCAAAATATTTTTCTTCATCAAAAGTGGTAGCTTCCAATAAACCGCTGATCTGAGTTAATAAGTTATATTTAATATCATTTGTTACTTGTATATGTTCATGGTCTTCTATTTCATCTATCGCACGCATCATTAAGTACGCTGTAGCAACTGCCAATTTCAACTCTTTTTGTAAAAAAGTAATTGGTATATAGAATGTTCGACTTGTTTCTTTAAGAACACGTATAGCATCATTTTGGAGTTCTCTTTTATTCATTTTTATATTTCCTCCGTTCATTACACATCTACTATATCGTACATTAAATTTAGGGAAATTTAAAACACAAACAAATATTTTTTATGGGGATATTAAAATATCTGAAATATGTTTATTGTTTTATTTTTAGTAGTTTATCATTTTTATAATAAAAATGATGTCTAAATTGATAAAAGTTCGGTAAAATAAAAAAAGGTAAAAAAAGATTAAAAGCTTTATAGAAAATGAAGGTGCTAAAATTTTGAGTCGTAATGAAACATACATATTTTTAGACATCGAAGCGACACTCATACATGGAAAACAACATATAATTGAAATCGGTGCAGTTAAGTGGAAGCCAGATGGTACAATAGATACTTTTCAGCATTTCATCAAACCAAACAAATTTAGAAAATTAAACCAACATATACAACAGTTAACCGGAATCACGACAGAAGAAATTTTAAGTGCTCCAGTATTTCCAACTGTTATACAAAAGTTTAAAA
The DNA here is from genome assembly GCF_900291985.1 of Lysinibacillus timonensis. Classification (NCBI taxonomy): domain Bacteria; kingdom Bacillati; phylum Bacillota; class Bacilli; order Caryophanales; family Bacillaceae; genus Lysinibacillus; species Lysinibacillus timonensis. The sequence continues at coordinate 31,020 of NZ_LT985980.1, forward strand.
ATTGGTGTAATGGAGATGTAACATTCGTAACTTTTGGGGAATTTGATCGTAAGGTACTTGAAGAAGAGTTACTTCGCCATCGGATGAATTGTAATTTTATATACCCAATGATTGATTTCCAACAAAAATACATGATCGAATATCAACGTAAAGACCAACCTGGGTTAAAAGGATTACTAGAATCTTTAGAAATTGATATAGAAAATCAGCATCGCGCTTTAGTTGATGCGACTAGTTTGTATAAAATTTTTGAAATATTAAATGGTTCAAAAATCATTGAAAGTCAAAAGACAAACGAATTCTCAATGATTTTAAGTGAGATCAAGCAAGATGAAAAGGAATATGAACTAACTTTATCTTATTTATCAGGCAATATTACAGAAAATAATCTATCGATCTTAACGTTCAATACAATTCATTGTCATTTACCGTTTCAGGTTTGTGAAATTGAACGAATCGACCCTGAAGGTGAGAAACAACTTGTTCAAGTAACTGAAGTTAATCCAAATCCAGATGTCCAATTATTGTTAAATCATATTGCTGCTGATATAAAAGGAAAAGTATTAATTACACGTAGCGGTATGAAACAAATTTCAAAAGTACTACGTATACATGGCATCACATTACCTAAAACAGAGGTAATGACACTACATCAATTGATGAAAAATGAAGCAATTGTAAATCAGTTTACGCTGGATGGTCAACCGATCACGGCATACGAAAAAAAGATACTAACTTTAATAGAAAAGTATAAATATAATATTATCGATGAGTTTAAGATTCGTAATCTATATATAAAAGAAGAAGTATTTACTTTAAGCTAATAAATGCATTTAATTATATTGCTATATTAAATTAGTAATTCTAGGAAGTAATGATTGCAATATAATATTAAGAAAGTTAAAGTTTAAAGAAAGGGAGAAAATAAAGGAGAAAGTATATAAATGCAAAAAGTAATTGGAATTGATGCAGGTGGGACTTTAACAAAGTTAGCATATACCAATGAACAGAATGAATTTCAATATAAAATATTCCCCTCAAATAATTTTTCTTTAGTAAAACAGTGGATCGAAGCTCGTCCACAAATTGAGGAAATTGGGGTTACAGGTGGACGTACGGAACAACTTCTGAACGTGTTAAAGACAATGAAATCCATTCAATACATTGTAGAGTTCGAGGCTACATTTAAAGGTGTACGGTATTTATTGCAACAAGAAGGGCATCAATTAGAGAAAAGTATTATCACAAATATTGGTACCGGTACATCTATACATTATATGGATGGAAGTCACCAAATTAGAGTTGGTGGTACCGGTGTTGGTGGAGGAACCTTAACAGGCCTTTCAACCATTATGACAGGCATTTCAAACTTTGATGAGATTACGTCCAATGCAGCTCAAGGTAGTCGAGAACATATCGATTTATTTGTTAAAGATATTTATCAAGGGATGGATACGCCCATTGAGGGGCACTTAACAGCTAGTAATTTTGGAAAAGTAAGCATCATTCCAAACACCAAGCATGAAACGAATGATTTGTTAGCAACTATCCAAGGTCTTGTTGGTGAAGTTATTACAACTCTTAGTATCCAATTTGCCGAGCAAAAAGAAACTGAGCATATTATTTATATTGGGTCTACATTAACGGATAACGAACATTTAAAAAAAGTAATCGGTAATTATACGAAGTTGAAAAAACATCAACCGATCTTTTTAAATAATTCTGGTTTCGCAGGTGCGGTGGGAGCTTTGTTAAATAAATTAGAAGAGCTTTAATAATAGATACCTAATGTACTCATTAGGTATCTATTATTTTATGTTGAATTTTATTATTTTCACTGAATTTGCTATAAACAATTACGACATTATTTGCATAGAATATACCAAAGCATTACAAACAAATACTAGTTAAAGCACACGAGAACATAAAGTTTATTTCCCTTTTAAGATGGCTTTACGTGCTAATGTATCTGCTGCTTTATTTTGATTATCAGGAATCCATTTGATAAAGAATAGGTCAAAATTTTGTGATAGTTGGAGAGCCTGTTCTAATAAAGGTTTATATTCCTCATTTTTCGCATATTGTTTTTCAATCGATGCAACAACAATTTTAGAATCGGATCGGATGGAAACAAAAGAAGTATTAAGCTTTTTTGCTTCCTCTAATCCCCGAATTAAAGCTTGAAATTCAGCAATATGATTATTCGTTTCACCGATAAATTCACTTATTTGAATAGAATGGCCTTCGCCTTTTATAAATATTCCGATTCCACTAGGTCCAGGATTCCCAGCACTAGCGCCGTCAATATAAACTTCTAACATTAATGATCCCTACTTTTAATTGAAATATAATTTTTAAAACCTAAGTACATTATAGCTTATTGCCATAAAATTTAAAAAATAGCCAACACTAATAGGTACTAAAGTTATGTACTTTGACAAAATAAAATTATGAATTATAATATAAAATTACGTTATGTAAAGGGGGAGCCTTGTGAATAAAAATACTGTTATTAAAGATATAGATGAGCTTACAGACACATATTGCGAAGACTGTCCTGTCCGTCGTGAGTTGAGAAATACTAGGGGTAAATCAGGTGCTCATCGTTTTTGTATAGAACAATGTTCCGTTGGAGAACAATTACAATTTTTAGGGAATGAATTAATGAAAATTTATGAAAGATAACATTAAATGATAAAATTTTGATTAATGGGTGTATTTATAATAAATATTTGACTTCATGATAGAAATCTGATATATTGTTCTTGTAGCACTTAGTACATGCTACAAGGTTGGTTACCTATAGAAAAAGCAGACTCTCTTTGCGGGAGCTGCGTTACATATATATGATTTTAATACTTAATAGTTTCAAATAAAAAACAACTTCTGATTAGTCTTAACTAGAAGTTGTTTTTTTATTGTATATAAGTGATTCATTTGTACTGCTGTACATTTGGTCCTTCACAATTCGGTAATGATGATACTGTTCAAGCTGTGCGATTAAATTACCCCCAAAAATCAAGGAACCACCTACCATTAAGCGAATCGTTAGTTCTTCGCCCAAAAACAAAATTGCAAAGATTGAAGCAAAGATTGGTTCTAGAGAAAAGATTAATCCTGTATGGGTGGGTGAAGTATATTGTTGTGCTACTGTTTGACCGATAAAACCAAAAGCACTACATAAAATCCCTAAACCAAGTACCGCTACCCAAGCAGAAGAGGTTGTTGGAACTTGAGGAGATTCAATCAGTAAACAAATAATTCCACTGATAACTGTTGCGAATCCCATCTGATAAATTCCAAACGTAAGAGCGTGGACAGATTTTGTGAATATGCCATTTAGGACAATATAAATCGAATAGGAAAGAGCAGTAAGTAAGCAGAACATCTCGCCGACTTGAAAAGTAAATGAACTTCCTACTGTTAAAATAATAATACCTATTAAGGTACACATAATGGCGATACAAACTGTTCGTGAAGGAGTTTTTTTCTCAATAATACTCGTAATAATAGGGACTAAAACAACTGTCAAACTAACGAGAAAACCAGCATTTGCAGTTGGTGTTGTCATGACACCTATCATTGGAAACCCAATGGCACCCACCAAGAAAAACCCTTGAATCATACCGTAAAAAATAACCTTCCGACTAACATTTTTTAACCATTTGTAAAAAATTAACCCTGCTAAAATAAAAGCAATTAAACTGCGTAACGCAACCGTATTAAATACCTCTAAAGATTCTAAACCCATTACCATAAACATATAAGACATGCCCCAAAACATCGTGACGATAAGTAATAAGATATTTGCTTTAATTTGCATATAAATGGCTCCCATCTACTTTCTCTATTGGCAATAAATAATATATAATGAGCATATAAATAAGTAAAACGAATGTTTATGATAGGTAACATGAATTTTTTTCATAAAGAGGTGGACAATGAGCTTAATTAAGTATGAAATTTTCAATAAAGTTGCAGAGATTGGCAGTTTTACGAAAGCTGGTGAAATACTTGGATTAACCCAATCAGCAGTAAGTCATGCTATTTCCAGCTTGGAAAAGGATTTTGGATTTCCCTTGATTCACCGTAGCAAACAAGGACTACAACTAACTGCAGATGGACAAATGATGCTAATCGCAATGCGTCAAGTACTTCAAGCGCAGGAATTACTTGTGCAAGAAGCAGCAAATATTAATGGTCTAGCAAAAGGGATTGTACGTATTGGTACATTTTCTAGTATATCTTCTAAGTGGTTGCCAATTATCATTCAGATAATGGAGGATCTTTATCCAGGAATTCGAATCGAGCTACGTGAAGGGGATTACTATGAAATAGAACATATGCTGTCAGAAGGGGAAATTGACTGTGGGTTTTTAAATCGTACATTTTCGAATCAATTTGAGTTTAGACCTTTATTTCGCGATCCATTAGTGTGCATTGTCTCAAATCATAGTCCCCTATATGATAAAAAGTCAGTGGATATTGGGGATGTTGAAACAGAACCATTTATCTTAACATCTTATAATGGGATAAATGACGTCTTAACAATTTTAGAACAATATAATGTAAAACCAAACATCCGTTTCGAACTATATGATGAAAGTGCAATCGTTTCAATGATTGAACATGGTTTAGGAATTTCAATATTACCAAAACTAGTGTTAAAAGGACTACCAGAAAGGGTACGTGCAATTCCAATAAAACAAGAGTGCTATAGGATAATTGGAATTGCTACAAAGCAAAAACTTTCACCAGCTACTGAAAAGTTTATTGAAGTGTTAATGAATTGGTTAACTACTAATGAAATGTTAGTAGAAATTGAGTAGAATTAAATATTATACAGAAATTCAAAGAACATATAGGTGATAATGTGGAAAATTTACAGGGGAAAAAAATATTAATAACAAGCGGAGGTACGCTTGAAAAATGGGATCGTGTTCGTGGTCATACTAATTTATCAAAGGGTACGATGGGTTGTTTTCTAGCTGAGGCTGCTTATAAGAGTGGGGCTGAGGTCATATATCTTCATGGTTATTTTACAAAGCTACCTAACCATGCAAATTTCATGCGAACTGTGATGTTTGAAGGCATTGAAGATTTAGGAAATAAAGTGAAAGAGATCGTACAAACAGAAAATATTGATTTTGTTATTATGGCAGCCGCAGGTTCTGATTGGGTAATCGATAAAGTGTATGATCAATCTGGTAACTTATTAGAGGAAAAAGGGAAGATGCCTTCAGACGAGCCACCTATTATTTACTTTAAAAAGGCTCCGAAAATCTTAGGCCAAATAAAAGGATGGGCCCCAAATACAACACTGATTGGATTTAAACTTGAGGCAACGGAAGATATCGATTATTTAGTGAATCGTGCAAAGTTAAGAATGGAAGCTTCTCAAGCGCGATTTATGGTGGCCAATAGTTCCAACTCATTGTATGGAATGGAAGAACCACACTTTATTGTTTCTTCATCAGGAGACGTAGTTCAAATTGAAGGTAAAGAAAAGACAGCAATCAAGCTAATGGAGATTTTAAGTAATTTATAAATAAGTAATGATTAGTTAAGTTCATTCATTTTATATTCAAAAAATTTCTATATATAGTAATAATCACAGCATATATAGGTAAATGAAAGGATTGTTAATATGTCAATACAAAGTGTTCGGGAACATTTTAAAAAGTTTGACCGAGAACAAGACATTTTAGAATATGATCAAATTAGCGCAACTGTGGAACAAGCTGCTGTTGCCTTAAATGTAATACCTGCTCGAATTGCTAAAACATTATCATTTAAAGATAAAGAAGGCAATGGATTTTTAGTTGTAACTGCAGGTGATGCAAAAGTAGATAACCGTAAGTTCCGTGATCAATTTGAAATAAAAGCAAAAATGTTAAGTGCTGATGAGGTTGTAGAACAAACAGGACACGTTATAGGAGGAGTTTGTCCATTTGGTTTAGCAAAGGATTTACCCATTTACTTAGATATCTCAATGAAACGATTTACTACTGTGTTTCCTGCATGTGGTAGCATCAATTCTGCAATTGAATTAACATGCGATGAATTAATGCAATATTCAGGTGCAATTAAGTGGGTTGATGTAAGTAAGGATTGGAATGAGCAGTTACAAGATTCATCGCATTTAGAAGAGCTCTCAAAATAATTTTTACCGCGGGTATTTGTATAAGCTCGCGTTTTTTTATATGAATTTCTATAGGGGGAAAAGGGAATGTATTATTTGGATCATATAGTTCATTTCGTTGAAAAGCCTGAACAAATGGTTGAGAAAACTAACGAAATCGGTCTACATACCGTCGTAGGTGGTAAACATTCAATGTGGGGAACTTATAATTCGTTATGCTATTTTGGCTTGTCCTATATTGAATTTATAGGCATCTATAATGAAGAATTGTTTCACAAATCAGCAAAAGAACCATATACATTACATCAAACTTATGCTAAGAGGAATAGGAAAAATGGATTTAATAGAATAGCATTACGAACAAATACCATTGATCACGATGCTGAAAGGTTAAAAAAAATCGGTTTTACGGTTTATGGACCTGATTCGTTTTCTCGAACTCGTCCGGATGGATCTGTTATAACATGGAAGTTACTTCATTTTGGACAACACGAACAAGATATGGATTACCCATTTCTAATCCAATGGGAGGGCGATGATATAAGTCGCTATGAAGAGCTTGAACAACTTGGAACAATTAAACAGCACCCATTAGGAAATTTAAAGATTATTGAAATTTCCATTGAAGTAAAGAATATAGTAATTGCGGAAACGTGGGCACGAGTATTTCAATATGACATTAAGAAAAATGAAAATACAGCTACCATATTTAGCCCTAATTGTCATTTTAAGTTTATTCAAAACGAAGATGCTCAAAACGAAATTACGGAAGTCGTTATTGCAGGTTCAACAAATGATCAAGAAGTAATACTAGAAAATGCGAAGTATAGGTTTACAACATAATGAAAGCTTTATATAAAATCTTCTCCGATTAAGGAGAAGATTTTTTATCAATTCAACCTTTCAACACTTGTTGCCTGTAGTCCTCTAATTCCATCGACAACATGAAACGATACTTCTTCTCCATCTTCGAGTGTGCGAAACCCATCACCAACGATTCCCGTAAAGTGAACAAAAACGTCTTCTCCATCATTTGTTTCAATAAAACCATAACCTTTTTCGTTACTGAACCATTTTACTTTACCTTGATGATGCATATAGACGTTCTCCTCCTACCCGAATAGACTTTTGGTAATCTATTAGTACTTATTTTGGTCAACACTGTGACTTTATGGACGAAAACCTTACATGTTTCATTTATCAACGTTCATTATCAACGTTCACTGATAATCATACACATTAGGATATGTAATTAAACATAGAACCGTGAAGAATATTATGGAAAATGACTTTTAATGAGTGTCGATTGTTCATTTTAGAGTTGAATCGAGTATATAATGTATTTGGAAAAATATTAAAATACTCAAAAAGCACAATTTAATTAATTGGAGTACAAAGGATGAATACAAATAATCGAGAAATTAGTTCTTTTAAATCACTTATTCTAAAAGCCGGTATACCTAAAATACCGCTTATTGTTGGTCTATCTTTAAGTTTTATAACTACCATTTTTAGTCTTGTAATCCCATTACTGACAAGGGAAATTGTAGATGGTTTTGCAATATCTTCGATAAATTTGTATATAATTGCGGCTATCGTTATAGTATTCATTTTACAAGCTGTTATTGATGGTACATCGATGTTCTTATTGAGTTATGTTGGACAAAAATTGGTTGCGCAGTTACGTGAGATGATTTGGAAAAGGCTGATTCGATTACCGGTGACTTATTTTGATCGGCAGCAGAGTGGAGAAATTGTTAGTCGTGTGGTGAATGATACAGGAATTGTTAAAGATTTGATTTCACAGCATTTTCCTAACTTTATATCGGGGTTAATCTCAATTATCGGAGCGGTCATCGTATTATTCATTATGGATTGGAAAATGACCCTCATTATGTTGATATCAGTACCTGTAACTGCAATGATTATGGTTCCACTTGGTACAAAAATGGCGAAAATTTCACGTGGACTACAAGATGAAACCGCAAAGTTTACTGGGAACATCCAACAAACGTTAAGTGAAATTCGACTTATGAAATCTTCCAATGCTGAAAAGTATGAAGAGGCTAGGGGAATAACGGGGATAAAGAAACTATTAACGCTTGGATTAAATGAAGCGAAAATACTCGCTTTGATTTCACCTGTTATGTATACCATTGTCATGGCTGTCATCGTAATGATTATAGGCTATGGAGGTATTAGAGTTGCAAATGGCACAATGACGACAGGTTCATTAGTTGCTTTTTTACTGTATTTATTTCAAATCATTTACCCTATCACCGCATTTGCATTGTTTTTCACTGAGCTCTCTAAAGCAAAAGGTGCTACTGAACGGATTATAGAAATTCTAAATATCGAACTAGAAGAAGGGCATAAAGAATCTGAATTCATCATTTCAGACGAATCGATTATATTTGACAATGTATCTTTTTCCTATGATCAGGAGCATCCAGTTATTCAAAATGTTTCTTTCAAAGCTCTTCCTGGTGAGATGATTGCTTTTGCTGGACCGAGTGGTGGAGGGAAGACGACGTTATTTGCATTACTAGAAAGATATTATGAGCCAACGAATGGGGAAATTCGAATTGGAAATGTACCTATACATGAGCTATCACTTGAATCTTGGAGAAGCCAAATTGGTTATGTGTCTCAAGAAAGTTCTATGTTAGCCGGAACAATTCGAGAAAATTTGTGCTATGGTTTAGTTGAAGATATAGATGACGAACAATTATGGGCAGTTGCAAAAATGGCTTATGCTGACGATTTTATTCAAACTTTGCCAGATGGTTTAGATACTGAAGTAGGAGAACGTGGTGTGAAATTATCTGGAGGACAGAGGCAACGAATTGCAATAGCAAGGGCGTTTTTAAGAAATCCCAAAGTTTTATTAATGGATGAAGCAACTGCAAGTTTAGATAGTGAATCGGAACATGTTGTTCAACAGGCTCTTTCTCATCTCATGAAGGGAAGAACTACATTTATCATTGCCCATCGACTTTCAACGATTGTAGATGCTGATCAAATCATATTCATTGAAAATGGAAAAATAACAGGCTTTGGTAAACATGAAGAATTAATGAAGTCCCATCAACTTTATCGTCATTATGCAGAACAACAACTAAATAATTAACCTTAAAACTAAGAAAACGAGTTTATGTTTTCTTAGTTTTTTGATATATAAAAAATCTTAGAACCCCTTTTAGATATCTAATTCATTTTAGAGACAATTTAAAAAGCTTGTGATTTAAATCCACAAGCCAAAGGAGTAGAGTGATAGAATTACTTATGATTTCTTCTTCTTTCTCTCTACAAAGAAGTTATCAAGTGCGAGAAACTTATTTCCAGCAAATAATAGGTATAGAGCCATTGTCATGAGTAGTACGTCGATTTCGTAGCCTTGTAAAAAACCTAGTTGAAATTTTGCATATACAATTGCACCAGTCATAACAACAATAAACAAAATAGATATGAATCGAACTGTGAAACCGATAATCATAAATATTCCACCAATAATTTCAACTAAAGTCACACCAATAGCGACATAGTCTGCATAGGGAATATTGTAGTTTGAAAAACGATCCTGTAATACACCAATCCCTTCATCGTACTTAGCAAGACCATGCAGGAGGAACGTAATACCTATTACAATACGGATAAGAAAACCACCAAATTCACTTGTTTTCAGAATAATCCCCTTTCATTTTCACTCTTAAAACTAGTTTATTAAAGCCAGTCCAACTATAATACAAATAAAATAAGAAAATATATTTGAAAGTTAGGGAGTTAGTACATGATTGAAACATTAAAAGCTAAAGTAGTGAACATTTATAATCAATTTGATGCAAGTCATGATTATCAGCATATTGAAAGAGTTTTACAAAATGCAGAAACAATTTTAGACTCCGAACCAACTGCTGATCGTGATATTGTTTGTGCAGCCGTGTTATTACATGATGTGAGCGATAAAAAATATACAAACAGTAAAGAAACTGAGAAACAATTAATAGACGATCTTCCAATTAGTAACGATAAAAAGGAACATATTCGGGAAATTATCGCTAGTGTATCTTTTAATGGCGGTAACGAGCTTCCGGCAAAAACAATTGAAGCAAAAATAGTTAGAGATGCTGATAGGCTTGATGCAATAGGGGCTATTGGTGTAGCAAGAACATTTGCTTTTGGTGGTGCAAAAGGGCGCAAGTTGTATGATGATTCAGAGGAAGTTAGATTGCAAATGAGTGAAGCAGAATATCGAAGTAAATCAACTGCTTCTGTCACACATTTTTACGAGAAGCTACTATTACTAAAAGATTTAATGACAACGGAGAAAGGGAAGCAAATGGCAGAACAAAGACATGCTTTTATGTTATCCTTTATACAACAGCTAAAAAACGAAAGAGAAGGAATTTCATGAGCCATTTAATTGTTTCAAACTTAACAAAAACAGTGGGTGATAAAACCCTCTTTAACAATATCGAATTTACTATCCACGATGGTGAAAGAGCGGGTTTAATCGGAATCAATGGTACCGGAAAGTCAACGCTATTATCTATCATTTCGGGCGTGCAAGATGCTGATTCTATTGAGATGGATCACCCGAACAAATATCACATTGCATACTTACCACAAGAACCAAAGTTTGAAGAGGGAGAAACGGTTCTTCAAGCAGTCTTTTCAAGTAATTCACCAATACTAAAACTTAATAGAGATTATGAAGATACAGTCAAACAACTTTCTAAATATCCAGAATCAGAAGAATGGCAAAATAAACTATTCTCATTACAACAACAAATGGATATTGAAAAAGCATGGGATGTAAATGCTTTGGCAAAACAAGCATTAACCAAACTCGGCATTGATATGTATGATGAAATCGTTACTAATTTATCTGGCGGTCAACAAAAACGTGTAGCTTTAGCAAAAGTACTTATTGAGCCAGCAGACCTTTACTTGTTAGATGAACCGACGAACCATCTGGATGTACAGTCTACACAATGGTTACAAGAAATGGTGAATCGTCTTAAAGGTGCAGTTATTTTTATTACACATGATCGATATTTTTTAGATGAGGTTTCTACTCATATTTATGAATTAGCAGATAAGACATTATATCGTCATATTGGTAATTATGCGGATTACTTAGAAGCAAGAGCCATACGCGTTGAAATGCATGCTGCTACACAGGAAAAGTTACAGAACCGATACCGTTCTGAGCTTAAATGGATACGTCGAGGCGCAAAGGCAAGAACAACAAAACAAAAAGCAAGAATTCAACGTTTTGAAGAGTTAGATTCAAAAATAGAGCGTGGCTCAAATGATGCAAATCTTGACTTGTCGTTAGCTACTTCACGATTAGGGAAAAAGGTCATTGAAGGCGAAAATCTGACAAAAGCATACGGTGATCGAATTATTTTAAAAGATTTTAACTTTTTACTACAACAAGGTGACCGAATCGGAATTATTGGTGCGAATGGTTATGGTAAGTCAACTTTATTGAATATTCTTGCCGGTGAGATTGAACCAGACAACGGGGAAGTGATTGTTGGTTCAACAGTGAAACGAGCACATTTTAAGCAAGTACTCCCGGCCATGAATGAAAATGCTAGAATGATAGAATATATACGAGAGGCATCTAACGATATTACAGATGCACAAGGCATACGTTATTCTGCTGCACAAATGCTTGAGCGATTTTTATTCCCATTACATACACATGGTACACCGATTGGGAAATTGTCAGGCGGGGAACGAAAAAGACTGCATTTATTACGCTTATTAATGGAACAACCAAACGTTTTATTACTCGATGAGCCAACAAATGATTTAGATATTGAAACATTAGGTGTTTTGGAGGACTTTATTGAGCAGTTCCCAGGCGTTGTAATTACAATATCTCATGATCGCTTTTTCCTTGACCGTATTGCAAAAAGGCTATGGATTTTGGATGGTAAGGGGAATATAGAAGAAAGTTTAGACATTTATAGTGATTATTTAGAGAAACAAACAGCTTTACAACATGAAGAAGTGAAAGTAGAGAAAGTAGTAAAACCAAAACAACAAAAGGTTAAAAGTGATAAGAAAAAACTGTCATTTAAAGAACAAAAGGAATGGGAAACCATTCAAGATTCCATTTCAAAAATAGAACATAACATTATGGAAACGGAAGAGGCAATAACTTCTACCGGATCTGACTATACAAAGTTACAAAAATTAACCGAACAACTTGACCAATTAAATAAAGAATACGAACGGTTAATTGAAAGATGGTCGTACCTGGAAGAAATAGTGAACTCCATTTAGTCCATTTCTATAAATGAAAATTGTATTGAATGCAAAACGGTAAATAAAACTGTCGGGGAAAACAGGATTAAATGAAGTTCATGCCTCTGGTGGATACCACAGGTTTTTTAAAGGGGTTAATAGATGAACTTAGACTAAGAACTAAGAATACCACTGTGGCAACGTCTAAGTGACCAACATCCAATTGGCCTAAGTTCGATAACATCCGGGCGCACATTTTTTGACTGCACCGAAGAGATACGACAGGTGCAAAACCGCCAAGGCGAATTTGATTGAAGAGGAGAGATACTAAATGAAAATCGTAACAATTGAACCTACACCAAGTCCGAACTCAATGAAGGTCGTAGTAGATGAAGAACTTCCGTTTGGAAAAAGTTTCAACTATACGAAGGAAAACGCTAGTCAAGCACCTAAAGCTATACAGGCAATTTTAAATGTGGAAGGTGTAAAAGGTGTTTATCATGTTGCAGACTTTTTAGCAGTTGAACGAAATGCAAAGTATAATTGGGAAACAATATTATCTGACGTTCGTGTTGCATTAGGTGAAAAAGGCGAAAATATTGAACGTGAGGAGCACGCTGTGGATCACTATGGTGAGTTGTTTGTTCATGTACAAATGTTTAGAGGTGTCCCAATTCAAATTAAAGTATTTGACTCATCTTCAGAACACAGAATAGCAACTGGGGAACGTTTTATAGATGCATTCCAAAAAATTAAAATTGATAAAACAGATGATAACTACATTTTAGAACGTAAATGGGTTGACTATGGCGTACGCTACGGTGAAAAGGAAGATATTGCACAAAATGTGTTAACGGAAATTGACGCGACTTATCCTGAAGAACGACTAAAACAAATCGTTGATGGAGCCAATTCCAAAAATACTGTGACACTAGAGCGTCAAAAAGTAACATTAGAGCAATTCGAAAGTGCAGATGATTGGCAAAAACGTTATCAATTATTAGATCAGCTACCAGATCCGGAAGTGGAGGATCTGCCATTACTTGAAAAAGCACTAGAGGATGAGCAAATGTCAATTCGACGCCTATCAACTGTTTATTTAGGTATGATAGAGGACATCGCAGTTGTACCAGCACTTACTCGAGCTTTAAAAGACAAAAGTGCAGCAGTAAGACGAACGGCGGGAGATTGTATGAGTGATTTAGGTTTTGCTGAGTTTGAACCTTCAATGATGGAAGCGTTAAAAGATAAAAATAAATTAGTTCGTTGGCGCGCGGCAATGTATTTATATGAAACAGGTACGGAGAAAAGTTTAACTTCCTTACATGAAGCCGAAAATGATCCTGAGTTTGAAGTAAAACTACAAGTGAAGATGGCTATTGCTCGTATTGAACAAGGTGAAGAAGCAAAAGGCTCTGTTTGGAAACAAATGACAGAAAGATCGTAACATCATAAAAACAGCGAAATCAAGTGATTTCGCTGTTTTCTTTATGGCAATATTTCATTTTCTTCAACTTTTGTGACTTCTTTCTTTGTTGGTTTAAAGATTGTAAACAAAATCCCACCGAATATTAATAAAATGCCTAATGATTGAATGAATGATGGTCTAAAATCTAGAATGATTGTATCTAGCAAAATTGCAACTACAGGGTCCACAAAAACAAGGATGGAAACAATTAATGTCGATAGATTTCGTATACTATCAAAAAATAAGTAATAAACAAAACCTGTATGTATAATTCCAGTTCCAATGATGTAAAGCCAATTAGATGTCGTTAAACCGTTAAATACATCAAAATTGGTAAATGGTAGCAACATAATGATGCCAACAATTGTTTGTAAGAAAGTCGTAGCATAGGGTGATAAACTACTTAGCGTTTTACTCGTAAACATAGTTAATGCGTAACATATCGCTGAGAGTAATGCCCATATGAAACCAGAATTCATAAATTGTTCAATTGATTGTACATTTTCTATTCCAACTATAAAGATGCTACCTATAAAACAAGTAACAGTTGCAAGTAATCCGCTTAAGGTCATTTTTTCCTTTAAAAACAGTGTACCTAAAAGTAGTACAAATATAGGTGCTAAGTTATAAATAGATATAACGACTGTTATGGACATCTCTTCAAATGCTTTAAATAAAAATACCCAATTCAACACCAGAAAGAAACCGCATATCAATGTTTGTAAAACTTCCTTCTTATTCCAATTTTCCGTTTTATGACCATTCGTAAAATACCACATTCCACCTAAAAAGATTGTCGCGCAAATACATCTTACAAATACTAATTCCACTGCAGGGATACCAGTGTTGATTGTGAAGAAACCTATTGAACCAAATATTGCCATAGAAATTGTTAACTTAATCATTGCTGAAACAGACAACATAATCCCAACCTTTAATATTCATCATATAAAATCTAGTAACTTACGAAACATTCTAACAGTTTAAGTAATATTAATTATTAAATATTAACAGATAATAGGCAAGATAATCACAATAAAATTAATTTTTAAAACTTCGAAGTTAGGTCTTGTTCTAATTTCGAGATTAATGTAATCTATATTCGAGATAAATTAATTCGATCTATTAATTGTAAACGTTTACTAATAGTATCTAAGAAAAGGTGAATATCATGGTGACAATCAATGAATTTCGTATCGAAAAGGATTTTTTAGGTGAAAAGGAAATTCCGGTAAATGCTTATTATGGTGTTCAAACAATGCGAGCAACAGAAAACTTCCCGATTACAGGATATAGAATTCATCCTGAGTTAATTAAAGCGTTAGGAATTGTGAAAAAAGCAGCCGCAATTGCGAATATGGAAGTAGACTTGCTAGATAGGGAAATAGGAAAATATATTGTTCTTGCTGCAGAAGAGGTTATTGAAGGCAAATGGAATGACCAATTTATAGTGGATCCAATTCAAGGTGGAGCAGGTACTTCTATTAACATGAATGCGAATGAAGTGATTGCAAACCGAGCATTAGAAATAATGGGTCATGAAAAAGGGGACTACAAAATCATTAGTCCGAACAGTCATGTAAATATGTCCCAATCAACGAATGATGCTTTTCCAACTGCCACACACATTGCGGTTTTAAATTTATTAAATCAATTAATAGATTCAACAAAATATATGCAATATGTATTTATCGAAAAAGCTAAAGAATTTGACGGTATTATTAAAATGGGGCGTACACATCTTCAGGATGCTGTTCCAATCCTTTTAAGCCAAGAATTCGAAGCATATAGTCGCGTCATTGGTCGTGACATTGAAAGAATCTCATATTCTAGGCAACATATGTATGACATAAATATGGGTGCAACTGCTGTAGGAACAGGTTTGAATGCGAAACCAGAATATATTGAAGCTGTAACTAAAATACTTACTACTTTAAGTGAACTTCCTCTAAAAGGAGCTGAGCACTTAATTGATGCGACACAAAATACAGATTGCTATACCGAAGTTTCTTCTGCTTTGAAAGTAAGCATGATTAACATGTCAAAAATAGCAAATGACCTTCGTTTAATGGCTTCTGGGCCACGCGCTGGTTTAGGGGAAATCGTTCTACCAGCAAGGCAGCCAGGTTCATCCATTATGCCAGGTAAAGTGAACCCAGTTATGCCGGAAGTGATGAATCAAGTAGCTTTTCAAGTAATTGGCAATGATACTACTATATCGGCAGCTTCTGAAGCAGGTCAACTTGAGTTAAATGTTATGGAACCGGTATTATTCTTTAACTTAATTCAATCAATCTCAATAATGAACAATGTTTTTAGAAGTTTTACTGAATATTGCTTAAAAGGTATTAAAGCGAATGAAGAAAAGTTAAAAAATTATGTGGAAAATAGTGTTGGTGTGATTACAGCCGTAAATCCACATATAGGTTATGAAACGGCGGCTAAACTAGCAAGAGAAGCTTATTTGACAGGTGAGTCAATTCGCGAATTATGTATAAAATATGATGTGTTAACAAGTGAACAACTTGAGCAAATCTTGAATCCATATGAAATGACACGTCCAGGAATTGCAGGTCTTAGTTCCTTATAAAATGTTAGTAAATTTCCTCTAGTCATGATTAAAATAATTAATAATTAAAAAACCACGTACTCTTTCGTACGTGGTTTTAACTATTAATATGTAGCTATCTTATTTAAGAACTCATTACGCTGTTCATCCGACTGCTGCACGGAATCCAACAATAACACGCCCACTTGATACCCCTGTTGGTCATTTTCAACAACAAATTGTAGATTTACCGATTGTAATTCATTTTCTTGAGGGCAATTTCCTTTATATTCAACAACATGTTGGTTTTTTTGTGTTTGGAAATAAATCCATTTGCCTTCTTCACAGTAATTATTAAAGGCTGTTTCTAAAGTATTTGTTGAATCATTCACCTTGACTTCTTTTATATACGTTATGTACTCGTTATCCGTTATTTCGTCTTTTGGACCATAGAAATACCAGAAAATAACGATTATTAAAATTGGAACAATCCATAGAATCGTTCTTTTTGACACATTTTGCATCAATTACACCCCCAAAACTATTAAATTTATTATATCAACATATACATATAGTTGCTAGAAAAAGTTTGAATTATCTAGTTTAAGTAGGGTTTATAAAAGTTTATATATAATTTAGAAGAGTGAAAATAATATTTTGCTAGGTTGAAAGATTGCTAAAATATCCTTTTAGAGTTTTTACATTTCGTGAGGTTTCAATTTATACTAGAAATAGAGGGAGGGATATTGCAATTGAGAGCACTATTAATAGCGGAAAAGCCATCACTTATGCGCGATATACAAAAAGTTTATAACAAGATGCAATTGCCTTTTGAAGTAGATTTCGCATCCTTTGTTGGACATGTCGTTGAGCTAAAAGAACCACACGAATATAAGTCTGAATGGAAAAAGTGGGATTTAAAAGTTCTTCCGATGATGCCCGATAAGTACGAATTTCGTGTTAAAAAATCAGCCTATAAAGTATATAAAGATATCGAATCCAAGCTTAGAACAAAGAAATATGACTTTCTCATTAATGCATGTGATGCTGGGATGGAAGGGGAGAATATATTTTATTCTTTCTATAAAAAAGTTGGTTGTAAATTACCAGTAAAACGTTTTTGGACATCCCAAACAACAGATCGCGCTATTAGAGATGCCTTACAAAATTTAATTAATGAAAACAACGATCTAATAAAAAATTTACGAAATGCAGCAATGTATCGTTCCATATTTGATTGGTTGATTGGGTTAAATTTGACAAGAGCAGCAACTGTTAAAGGTGGGCGAATTATTAAAATTGGACGGGTTATGACTCCTACATTAGCCATTGTTGTAAAAAGAGAACTTGAAATTATACATTTTAAATCTGAACCATATTTTCAAATCGAAATTGATTTAGGTGGGTTTAATGCGATTTGGATACATCCAAAAACGAAAGATAGTAAGATACCTTCTCAGCAGTTGGCTGAACAGATACTTGCTCAGTTAAATAACACTGCTATAGTTCGAGAAATTAAAACGGAAAGAAAAACGATGTATGCACCGTCTTTACATTCATTATTAGAGTTGCAAAAAGAAGCAAATAAATTATATGGCTTCACTTCTGCTGAAACATTAAAAATCGCACAAAGCTTATATGAGAAGAAACTAATTACATATCCACGGACCGAATCAAAGCACTTACCAACCAATTTTGCAAATAAAATCGAAAATCATTTACAAACATTAAAAGGGTTAAAGGAGTACCAAGATTTTCTACCAACCATATTGCAAAACAAACAACATATAAACAAAGTTATGCATTCTAAAAAATATGTTGACGATAAAAAGCTAACGGATCATCATGCAATTACATTAACGGATGTTGCAATTGGGCGAAAAAGTTTATCAGCGAACGAGTTGAAAATATACCATTTAATTGCAAAAAGGCTATTAGCTGTGTTTATGCCTCCATATATCATAGACAAAACAAATGTTTTAATGGAATCCAACCAACAATTATTTAAAGCAAATGGTCATACAGTTATTGATAAAGGATATATTGCCCTCTATGAATCATTTCGAAAGAAGCAAGAACAACCCTTACCTAAGCTTAGTAACGGGATGGAAATAGCTATTCTACAATCGCAGATCCTTTCAAAACAAACGGAACCTCCATCTCGCTACACGGATAGCACATTATTGGATGCAATGTTTCATGCGGGTAGATTTGTTGAGGATAAGGAATTACAACTCATTTTAAAAGATGCGGAAGGGATAGGTACGTCTGCAACGAGAGCAGAGATTATTGAAAAATTAATAACGATTGGCATGATTGCACGTGAAGGAAAAACATTTAAAGCAACTCAATTTGGTATAGATGTAATCCATAGTATTGGTGAACATGATATAGTGTCTCCTATATTAACCGCTATCTGGAGTAAAAAGTTAAAAGATATCGTAGATGGCAATTTAAGTTCTAGGCAGTTTTATCAAGATATGCTTACATACGTTAAAGAGACAACTGCTAGCTTTATAAACATAGAAATGAACGTAGAAGAGAAAGAAACCATTGTAGTAGGTAAATGTGTTAAATGTGGAAGTCCAGTTGTGGAGGGGTTTAAAGGATATCAGTGTTCGAGTAAGGAATGTAAGTTCATGATTAGCAAAAATGTAATGAGAGCAAAAATTACACCAACAGATGCTAAAAAACTATTAAATGGTAGGGAAACAAGAGATATACGTTTTACGTGGAAAAGTGGGAAAAAGGGTAAGGCAAAATTAAAATTAAATGGTGAAAAATTAGAATTTGTTTTTACAAAAAACGAATAATAAGCAAGAAATGTAATGTGTCTTTGTCTCTTTTTGAATAAGAATGATTGCATATGATGTTGTAATCTTATTTGAAGGGGGGCGGAAGTATGTTATATTTTGAAGAAAATTTCAATGAGTATGAAAGTTCCTGTTTTAGTAAAAAAAGAAGAAAAAGACAGCGAAATAAAAAGCCTTGTAATCAAATGAAACATCATGACGATTGTAACAAGAAAAATCATCACGATGATTGTCATGATCTAATGCATCATTGTGACTGCCATAATCGAAAACAACATCATGGTGACTTCTATGATAAGTGGCATCATTGTGACTGCCATGATCGAAAACAACATCATGGTGACTTCTGTGATAAGTGGCATCATTGTGACTGCTTTGATCGAAAACAACATCATGGTGACTTCTGTGATAAGGAGCATCATTGTGATTGCCATGATCGAAAACATCATCATGGTGACTGCCATGACAGAGACCATCATTGTGACTGCTATGATCATCGGGGCCATCACTGCGATTGCCATGGAAGAAGCAATTGTTGCGGCAACTATGATATGAGACATCACTGCGGTTGTCGTAGAAGAAATCACCGTTTTAACTGTGAAGATAAGTTTCGTATTCATTTAGCGGGTTTAACAGATAACCTAAATTATAAACTACTAAAAAACCGAAAATGTCACGCAGAAATTACTACACTTGGTCGTTTTAAAATAAGAGGAAAAACAGATCATGTGGGGATAGATTTTATTGATGTTAAAACAAACAGGAAAGTCGTTACAATATTAAAAAATAAAATTGATCATATACGCTGGGATGCTTAATTAGACAGGCTATTATCCTCCACTCTTACTATCCAATTTCATTGTAATGAATAAGATAGTAGTAAAACGGTGAAAGGATAATAGCCATTCGTTTTAAGTTAATCCCTTTTACATTTTTAATGACTGTTTTACTATTTGCAATTAGTAATCAAATTGTTTGGGGTCATGCTTTAGTAATTGACCAATCCCCCAAACCATATAGTCAACAAAAATCCTCACCATCAGAAGTAGTAATTCGTTTTAATAGTCCTGTAGAAAAAAATTTCTCCATTAAAGTAATAAATGAAAATAATCAAGAAGTTGAAGTTCATTCGCCTAACATTAGCCAAGATCAAAAACAAATCTCCATTCAGCTTCCTATGTTGGAAAATGGCATATATGGAATAGAATATTATGTCATTTCATCTAATGATGGGCACTCTGTACAAGATTCGTATCAATTTCAAGTATTGAATAGTGAGGAAATTTTTTCGGAACAGGAAGATGAAGGAAATAACACAAATCTAAAGTCCCAAACCAATCTTAGTTCAACTTCACCCCAATTAAGTAGTTCGAATCTGTTAGAATTCCTCATCTATTTTTTAAAGTCACTTTATTATGTTGGTATAGTTATACTAATAGGTTGGATTATTTGGTGGCGTATTGTTCAAAGTTATACGATTGAGATTAAGAGAAAATATTTACTGTTGGGAATTGTTTTCCAAATGATCCACCTTGTTGGACTAATTTCAGTGATACTAATTCAGGTAGACATATTTACAAGCCATGGAATTTTTTTCACACCGAGCTTTCCGTTTGATACAAGTTTTGGTTCGTTTTGGTTAATATCTCTTGTGCTATCTCTTTTAGGATTTTTAGTTTTATTTAAAAATCGATGGATTGACCTCATATGGATTCTAATACTAGTACTTTGCAAAAGTCTAAATGGTCATGCAAGTGGCACAGATTTGACTTATGTAGTTGCTGTTCTAAATAGTATTCATATGATAGGAGCAGCAATTTGGGCAGCAGGTATAACTTTTATCGTTCTATTTTGGCGCAAATATCGACTTTATGTGAAGACCTATTTACCTGTTTTTTCAAAGTATGCTTTCATAAGCTTTATTGTCTTAACAATCACAGGATTTATCATCATATACATGTATTCACCGAGTTATGAGTTAATAATGTATGAATGGGGACGCGTTTTACTATTGAAACTTATATTTGTGTTATTTGTCGTGTTGATTGCTGTTCTGATCCGACATAAAATGAAGGATCAAAAACTTGGAACAGTGGGGAATTGGTTGAAGATTGATTTTCTTTTTATGTTAGTAATTTTAATTACCGTATCTATATTAACGTATTTAAATCCATTACCATAAGTTTAGGAGCGGACGGAGAAACAAAGTAAAGCAAATGATGCGTAAACAAGAATCGTACAAAACGCAATAAGAGGTAGATCCGCAGCCATTCCAATCATCGGTCCCATAATTCCTGACATTATACCACTAGAAACACCAGAAAGTAACGTTTGGTAATCAACAAGAGCGCCAAAGAGCATTCCTATAAAGATGGCAATGATTGTTGCGATGATTGTAACCAATGTGTAATGACCAGGAAACCCATATTCTAGTAAAGTTCCAACAGCAATTCCCATTATCCCACTACTCGTCATTGCAATATTCATCCCCAAATGATAGCTAATTAAATACTTAATTCTTCTTAAAAATATATAGGAAACGCCACAGACAAAAAAGTAACTTAGTAAAATTAACGCAATGAAAAGGCTCAAATATTCACTCCTTCTATTGAATTGTATGAATCCTCGCCAGTATGCAATTACTTGTAAAAGGAAGGAAATGTTAATGAGTGAAACCTTTGAAAAAACTCATCCTGAATTAGAAAAAGAGGGGAACTATACTTCGCCACCGAGTTCTTTACCGTTACATGAATTAAAGATGTTACAAGAATATATTCATAATACAAATCTACAAAACCTTGGAACGATACTTCCTAATAATAAGCAACAAATGATGCTATTGAAATTTTTTAAATCCAAAAAAAACCAACTCGTTGAAATCCATTCGAAAAACGGAGAAGAAATGATTCGAACAATCGGTAAAGTAGCGGCAATAGGTAGAAATTTTGTTATGTTAAAAACGTTATTTACTCGTTATTGGATTCCATATTCAGTGATCACATCAGCAAAATCACCGTTCGGTTTACCCGATATTTCTGGAACTCATCAACATGTTGTGTTTGATCAAGAGTTAAGAAGAAAACTGTTAACAAATTTTGGGGCGGTTGTTGCTGAAAAGGAGACGTTACGGCAACAGTTTTTCGAAGAACTTCTCGAAACAAATTTAAAGAGTTGGAAAGGTACGAAAATTACCATCTATACAAACAACATAATAAATGCAAAAGTTCGTGATATTAGAAATGGGAGAATTGTGCTTAATAGCAATAATGAGGTCCTTATAACAAAAGTTAACTATATAATGCAGACGAGGTTTGTTTCATTTTGGCAACGACTTTTTTCAAAATGGCTAACAAATAAATTTTAGGAGTTTCATTAGAGAAGCTCTTTTTTATGTTAAAAAAACTAAGGGTGAATGACTGGAAAATGTGCTTTTGAGGAAGCCATTTCAAAAATATTTAATAAGATAGGTTAAACACATATCGATTATTTCGGAGGTGAATTTAGGATGGAAAAACCAATTCTTGAGGAAAACGCTGTGTTTGTAGAAGTACTTGGAAAAGATATTTTACTAGTTACAGAAAGTAAGCAGCTAAGTATATTAGGTCAAACATTTCGCCCGATTTTTACTGGAAGAGTAGTAGATGTAACAAATGGATTCATTACACTAGATCCAGTAATCATAAAAATGCATAATGCACCGTTTTATAAGTTTCCAACCCCATTAAGCTTTCCTATGGAGCATATAGCTTTATTTACTCCGTTCGATCCAAAACGAAAAATACCTTTGATTTAAGGGTAGCTTTCATGCTTACTGAAGAAAGGATGAATAGAAAGTGAGAGAAGATTTCGAAAGTTTCGGGATTGGCGGATTTGGAAGTCCTGATATTAATGCGGTCCGAGAATTTGTAGTTACACAAGAATTTCGAGAAAACATCGGGAGTAAGGCTTTACTACTCATCTCCCCATTCCCATTTTTAATTATTGGAACAATTAAAGCTGTAAATGGGGATTATTTAATCATTAAAGCTGATGTTACCAATGTAGTAGAACTAGATGACGAGATATTCCGTGTTCATATAGATGAAATTGAAGTATTCTATATTGAAAAACCCGGTCAACCAAAAATTCCTGACATAAGGCATAGGAATGATGGCCATGATTAGGCGATTTCATATCGTTGCCATCCCTATTCGTATTGTTGTTAACCGATTTGGGGATCACGATCCAGATGGCATGATGTATGTACTAAAGGAAAATGAGAGTCTAGTAAAAAAGAAGGTTGAAAAGAATCCTTATACGCCCGTAGATTTAGTTGAACCTTTGGTCATTCGAGCATGTGTTGGTGATGAAATCGAAGTACTTTTTGAAAACCAGTTACCATTTAATACAGGGATTCACATTCAAAATGCCGAGTATGATGTCATGACAGCTGATGGAACATTTGTTGGCTTAAATCGTGATACGACTGTAGAAAAGGGTGAAATGATTTTATATAAATGGAAAGTGTTCGATGAAGGAATTCATTTCTTTTCCGATCTAGGAAATCCATTATCGAGTGAACAAGGTAGTAATGTACATGGGTTATTTGGGGCATTGTTTGTTGAGCCTAGAGGTTCTTGGTGGACACATCCTGAAACTGGAAAACCAATTAATAGTGGTAATTTCGCAGATATTCATAATCCTTTATTACCATCGTTTCGTGAATTTGGTTGGTTCTTTCACGATGAACAGGAAATAGATGATCTAACAGGGCAGGCACCTATCAGTCCACACACGCTTCAACCAGAGGCAACACATCTTGTAAATTATCGAGCAGAGCCGATGAGGAACCGAATGCGATTAATACAAGAAGGTGTTGTTTGTCCGGATTGTGAGGGTGAGGAGGTTCATCATGATTCTTGGGTTTTTGGTGATCCAGATACACCCATATTACGTGCATATGTAGGTGATCCAATAAAAATTCGCTTAGTTCATGGTGGCGTTCAAGAAACACACTCGTTTCACTACCATGTTCATCAATGGTTATTTGAGCACACTGACATGGATTCTGAAATCGTGGATGTTCAAGCAATTTCACCACAAGCCAATTATACGGTAACACCAGCATATGGCGCAGGCAGTTTGCAGGAATCTATCGGGGATGCAATTATTCATTGTCACCTATATCCTCATTTTGGTGAAGGAATGTGGGGGATTCAACGTACATTTGACGTGTTGCAAGATGGGAGTATGTGCTACCCAAATGGAGTTCAAATTAAAGCACTTCAACCACTGCCAGATAGACCATGTCCACCAAGACCAACACCAGAAAGACCAGGATTTCCGAATTTTATTCCTGGAATCCCTGGATTTAAAGCACCTCGTCCACCAATTGGGGTGACCCCAGGTAGAAAACCGACAGAAATCGAGAAAAATCACTTTGTAAAGAATGCTGTACCAGGAGCAGTATTTGCAAATCCAGCACCACCTGATGCCCCTGTGAAAGAATTCCATGTCATTATTATGCAAGCTCCGATTGTTTATAACAAACAAGGTTGGCATGATCCTGAAGGACGTTTTTACGTTTTAGCTGAGGATTATGAAGATGTGCTTACAGGTAGGAAAAATCCAGAACCTTTAGTAATTAGAGCAAACGCTGGTGATGTCATAAGGTTTAAATTTACGAATAAATTACCTGAAACAATCGGGGGAAACGCATTTCAATTAGTAGAACGAACCTATGAAGCTGGGATGCACGTGCATTTCGTAAAATTTGATGTTCTTGTATCAGATGGGGCTAATGTTGGGTGGAACTATGACTCTGGTATTACACCAAATGAAACAATCGAATATCAATGGTATGCTGATGTTGAGTTAAAATGTGTGTTCTTCCATGATCACTTATTTGCCAATTCACATCAACAACATGGTGTGTTTGCATCAATTAATATAGAAGCTAGAGGATCTGAATATTTAAGTCCTTATTCAGATGATGAAGTGATTTCAGGTACTCAAGCAAGAATAACAAATCCAATAATTCCTGATTTTAGGGAAATTAATTTATTTGTTCATGACTTTGCATTATTATTCGATAAAGATGGCTGTCCCTTAAATGCACCCCCATTTCCAGGATCACCAGATGATCCGGGCGTAATGGGTGTTAATTACCGAAATGAGCCATTGCAATTCCGTTTAAAAGAACCAGATTGTGACCCTGCTTATGTCTTTAGCTCTTGGGTTCATGGAGACCCTGTTACACCATTACTCGAGTCATATAATGGAGATCCTGTACGAATTAGATTAATACAAGGAGCTCATGAAGAATCTCATAGTTTTAACTTCCATCGACAACGATGGCATAGAGAACGACCAGACTTGGAATCTGAGCTTGATCAGCAGCAACATATCGCAATCGCAGAAACCTTCACATTTGAATTTTCTATGGAAGGTGAAGGGGACTTTGATATGCTTTATCATTTTGGATCGGTTGATGATATATGGTTAGGAAATTGGGGGATTTTCCGTACTTTCGAGTATAGAGTTCCTCATTTAAAGCCATTACCGGATCGAAAGTCGACTTCATTACCTAAACGAGAAATGCCATTACCAAAACCAACCGGTAAGAAACCACCTAAGGTGATTGTAGAAGATTTTTGTTATCCAAAAGGTGCAAAGGTTCGTAAGTATGATGTCTATGCACTAAATGCATGCATTGAATATCACAAGGATGGTGACCACGATCCATTTGGTATTGTCTATGCTTTAAAAGAAGATGTGGACGATATCTTATGTGGTAAGAAAAATCCCGAGCCATTAATTATTCGTGCGAATGTAGGAGAATATGTAGAAGTTAAACTAACAAATTTACTAAATGGTAAAGACCACCACAATGGACGCCACGGATACCCTGAAGTTCCAGTAGAAGCGTTTTTCCCACCTTCCGATCGCATCTCTCTACACGCTCAATTGGTTGTTTATGATGTGCGTCATTCAGATGGCGCAACAGTCGGCTTCAACAAAGACCAAACGATAGGACCTGGAGAATGTATCACCTATAGTTGGTATATCGACCAAGATATTGGTGCTGTAAACCTTTGGGATATGGCTGATATTCGGAACCATCGACACCATGGAGCATTTGGAATGCTAATAGCGGAACCTAGAGGCTCTAAATTCTTAGATTCAAAAACAAGGAAGACAATGCCAAAAGGAGATCAAGTCATTATTTCAAACCCACTATTACCAGAATTTAGAGAGTTTGCGCTGTTAATGCATGATGGTGTACGGCTATTCGATAAGGACGGAAAACTAATCATTGACCCTGAACCACTTATATTTAATGATAAAAATATTGAAGTGGAAGAAGAGGAACCAGATTTCGAAGACCAAGGATCTCGAGGATTTAATTATCGCTATGAACCGTTTAGGAACCGTGTAAAGAAATTTAAAGATATTCACAAAGTGTTTAGTTCAAAAGTGTTTGGTGATCCAAATACTCCACTGTTTTTGGCGAACCCTGGAGATCCCATTACTATTCGACTAACTCATCCAGCAGACAAACCAAGAACTCGTACCTTTGTGATTCATGGTCATACATTCCATCGAAGTGAGGATGATCTAAATTCTTCTATCATTAGTCATAGGCCACAGACAACGGTCGGGTCGAATGATGATTTGCATTTATTGTATGGAGCAGGTGGCTTATTCAATAAACCAGGAGACTATTTGTATCGCTCTGGGAACATTAGATGGGATATTGAACTAGGAATGTGGGGAATTATTCGGGTGTTAAAACGCAAAAAGCGGATCATAGCCCCATTAAAAAATAATTGGAGAAAAACCAAAAACCTCCATGAAAAGTTAGAAGATTTAGATGAACTTGAGACAGGATTGTTATTTTTAGACACGTCGGACGATAAAAAGAAAAAGAATGAAGGTGTTTCTTCATGAAGAAATGTCTTCACTGTTATCAACATCCTTGTAAGTGTGAACGAACTGTTCCAGAAAATCCAATCGATTTATTTGGTTCTCCATTTGAATGTCAAAAACAAATTAGAACTAAACGCTTTGCATCTCCGAATAGTCCTTTACCAGCAGATGAGTTAGAAGACCTACAAGCGTGCATTGAAGCTGCAAATGATTTACTTCGTTCCTTAGGTAATGAAAGTGATCCTGATAATACTAGACAATTACAACTACACTTTCTTAATTTAAAAGGAATTGGAGTAAAGGTTAGTATTTTATGTGGCTTAGATGACCCCGACAATGAAGAAGAGTTTGAAAACGAAAATATACTAAAACATTCTGTTGAAGATATTATTGAAAATGAAAAGCCCCCTCGTAAAAAGCGAGTGAATAGAAAAAGAAGCAATAGAAATAGACAAGATGATTTTAAAAGAAAAACTGACAATGTCGATATAGAAAAATTAAGTCCAATCAAATTAATTACGAAAACTGGGAAATTAGCTAATGCAGGGCGAGATTTTATCCAAATTAATCCAACGGGAAGTGCTCTTTTTGTTTCATACAGTCAATTATTGTCAATTGCAAGACATGAATGTAGTGAAGAAGGGCGCGAACCTAGATTTTTAAATGCTGATCAGGAGTTAAGGAGAGAGCTAGCCTTTAACTTCGGTCAATTTGTTTCAAAAAATAAGGAGCTAGAGAATTTATTTTTTGGCATCCCTTTATATAAAGCATTAAAAAAATATATTGGTGAAGATGTTAAGGTTAAAACAGCTAATCGTCTTATTTGTGGTACATTAATTGACTCCGATGAAGGTAGAATACAAATCCAAAATACAAAACATCGAATAGAAATAGATAATCGAGAAATTTGTTTTATTCAAATACTAGACCTAAAATAAAATATTTAATATTAACATTAATTACTATCTAGTCAAATAAAAAAGATGATATATAATTAGGTATACTAATGATATAAGTAATTGGTGTTTATTTAAAATTGAAAATCGTGTACATTCGATTAGGATGTGCACGGTTTTATTTTCAGTGAAGTATGTTTCGTTTAGGCAAACAATACTGTTCTGTATGAAATGACTACATATAATAGAACTGAATATATGTCATTTATCTCGAAATTAGGAAATTTATTGACTTTTAATGATTTTACTATTGACGGAAGTTTATTATATTTGTACACTGTGAAGAGTCAAATGTTTTTTCGGAATATACAATATTGAAAAGTAAGGATCTGGTGTAAATGATAGTATGTAAATTTGGTGGTACTTCCGTTGCGAGTGCTGAACAAATCAAAAAAGTTGCAAACATTGTGAAGTCTAATCCTGAACGAAGAATTGTAGCGGTTTCTGCTCCAGGTAAACGTTTTAGCGATGATATTAAGGTGACGGACCTTCTAATAGATTTAGCTAATGCAGTACTGAAAAATGGAGATGTGGAAGGTAAACTTCAAAACGTAGTAAATCGATATAGAGATATAACGGATGGACTCGGTTTAGATCATACAATTTGCGATATCATTGCGCAAGATTTGCGTGAACGCGTTGAATCAGACAAATCGAATATTGAATTATTTGTTGATAATTTAAAAGCAAGCGGCGAAGATAATAATGCTAAATTAATTGCTGCATATTTTAACTCAATTGGGTTGAATGCGAAATATGTTAGTCCAAAAGAAGGTTTAGTTGTAAATGATTTACCTGAAAGAACGCATGCATTACCTGAAGCATTTGAAAATCTAAGTAATTTAAGAAACTGTGATGAAATTGTCGTCTTCCCAGGATTCTTTGGATATACAAAAGATGGTACTTTGCGAACTTTCGATCGTGGTGGATCCGATATTACAGGCTCAATTTTAGCTGCAGCAGTAAAAGCAGTTCTTTACGAAAACTTTACAGATGTAGATTGTGTATTTAGTGCAAATCCAAATGTTGTAGATCATCCTGTTGGAATAGAAGAGATTACTTATCGAGAAATGCGCGAGTTATCTTATTCTGGATTTTCTGTATTCCATGATGAGGCATTAATGCCAGTTTACAAGTTAGGAATTCCTGTAAATATAAAAAATACAAATAATCCTTCAGCTCCTGGTACTAAAATCTTACCATCTAGAGAATCAAATGGACGCCCTGTAACAGGTATTTCAGCTGATAGTGGTTTTTCAACTTTATATGTTTCAAAATACTTAATGAATCGAGAAATCGGTTTTGGTCGTAAATTACTTCAAATTATTGAAGAAGAACATATTTCTTACGAACATACTCCTTCAGGGGTAGATGATATTTCTGTTGTGCTTCGTTCACATCAATTAACACCTGAAGCAGAAGAACGAATTGTGAAAAGAATTAAGAATGAACTTCATGCAGATGATGTATATTTCCGCCATGGTTTCTCTATGATTGTAATTGTTGGAGAAGGAATGAGAAATAACACAGGATTAGCGGCACGTGCTGCGGCGGCTATCTCTAGAACAGGTGCTAACATTGAAATGATTAATCAAGGATCTTCTGAGGTTAGTTTAGTATTTGGTGTGTTATCTGAAAAAGAAGAACAAATTTTACGTGCTTTGTACCAAGAGTTCTTTACTCCCATATCAGTATATTAATAAGTGAACTAAAACTCTGCATATTACCTGATGCAGAGTTTTTTATTTTCCATAATGCTCATTTACTCGTTATAATAAAATACTAGATGATAAGAGAACTGAGTTAGGAGAATCAGAATGAATGTTGTTTTTGTTTTAACGTCAACGGGACAAGAATTATTACAGCTTATATCTAACGATGTTGCTGGATTACTAGCAGCTGTTAAAGGGGAAAATGTTACATTTCCTTTTGGGAGTTTTCAGTACGACTTCCACACTTTGGATCATTACCTGGAAGAAGACGTTTATCGACAAGAGCTAGTAATTTATTTAAAAGAAGCCTGAATGATGTTTAGTCAGTTTGACTAATACGTTTTTTAATATCTCGAAATAAAATGTTAAACCGAATAGAGGAAACAGATTGATTCAATTAGTATTTTTTGGACTTATAGGATATATCCTTTTATATATTTTAGCAAAACTAAATATTTTTTCAGGGCTAACACGTATTTTTCCTATGATTAATGCGTTTCTAGTGATGATTTTAATCATTGTAGTCATCATAAAATCTGGGTTTATTCGGGTGATTGCCACTGTCATCGGTACGATTATTGCTTTACTGAGTGAATATTTTAAATCTATATTTTAGTTTTCTTATATGAAAACCAATATTTGTACAAGACTGTTTTTCATTGTTATAATTATAAATGCAATAATTTACAAGTGAGGTTGATAATATGAACGCTTATGATGAATATATGAGAGGCATTGTACAACCAATGCGTCAAGAATTAGTAGATGCAGGATTTACCGAATTAACGACTGCAGAGGAAGTAAATGAATTTATGTCTACAACTAAAGGGGTATCTTTAGTTGTCATTAACTCTGTATGTGGATGTGCTGCAGGTTTAGCTCGTCCAGCTGTTCGTGCCGCAATCAATGAAGTAAAACCAGATCATTTAGTGACTGTTTTTGCTGGTCAAGATCGTGAAGCCACAGAAGCAATGCGCGGATTTTTTGATGAAATTCCACCAAGCTCACCTTCTATTGCAATTTTAAGAGATGGACAACTAGAATATTTCATCCCTCGTGATCAAATCGAAGGATATCCAGTAGAGCAAATTACTGAACATCTTTCAGGTGTTTTAAAACAAACATGTGCACAGTAACGATTGTTACGACAGCAGGTAGACCTGACGAACTTTCGTTGCAACTCGCTAATAAAGCTTGTGAGGAATTATCATTACAATATATACCTAGAAAAAAGCGTTCAGTAGCAAAAATTAGTGAGCTACTGAACGCTAATGTCATTGTTGCTGGTAAAAATCGTTATGAATATTATCCTAAAGGTACAAAGCATCCTTTCTTTTTCCACCCGAATTCAGCAGCTTTTCGTTTAAAAAGAGTTGAAAGAGGCGAGAGTGACCCATTTCTAGATGCATGTCATTTAATATCGGGAGATTCTTTTTTAGATTGTACTTTAGGACTGGGTTCAGATGCGATACTAGCTTCTTACGTTATAGGAAACAAAGGACGAGTTATAGGTTTAGAAGTAGATCCTAATGTTGAATTTATTGTACGAAATGGATTTAAGAGCTATGATACGACAGAACTTCCACTTACTGCATGTATGAAAAATATACAGGTTGTTCAAAAGGAAGCGGTAGAGTTCTTATCACAACAACCTGATTGTTCGTTTGATGTCATTTACATGGATC
This sequence comes from Lysinibacillus timonensis, assembly GCF_900291985.1. Classification (NCBI taxonomy): domain Bacteria; kingdom Bacillati; phylum Bacillota; class Bacilli; order Caryophanales; family Bacillaceae; genus Lysinibacillus; species Lysinibacillus timonensis. Next base: position 62,513 of record NZ_LT985980.1, read on the forward strand.
CGATGTTTGAAAATGTGATTGAAGAATCAACTAATTTTGAACCTTTACGAGATTCAGGTAGTCATCTCCTGTTAACAGAAAAATGGGTTGAAGAAGCGATACGTGTTGCAAAAAAAAGAGTAGTTTTAAAAGCGCATTATCAATCAACATATTTTAAAGACTTTGGTTTTACCAGAAATATTCGTTTGACTTCAAAATTTCATTATGGAATCATTCAGAAAAATAACGATAGTTCTATATAGTGATGGAATCTATCGTTTTTTCTTATTTGGTTCCACAATCGCTTGCTTCTTGATTACCTTTTCAAACTCTACGAATACATGAATAGTTTTATCGTCTAATTGGTTAACTCTCACTACTTTACCTTTTCTACCTTTCACTGTAATGACCTCGTTTAAAGTTGGAAGAATGGTAGTTAACTTACTCATTACTAACGAACTGTTTTCATAAAAAGTGATACTATACATTAGGTATTCTCCTTACTATAGTGTAATATGTTAAATTCTATGATACAGTAACGAGAATATAACCATATTTAAGAAGTATAATTTTACATAATTTAATTAATGTGATATAATCATAATGTGCTATTTTAGGTAGCAGATAAGTAAATTTGGCGTTTCGCTAAAATTTTTGAAGATACTTATTCACACTGGCGCAGGTATAGGCTTGCAAGGATGCAAAAGTAGGTTGGGTTTGCATTGCTTAAGTTAGAGAGTGTTTAGTGGAGTTTTACCGCGGTACTAGGGTGTATCATCATGACACCTTTAAATAAAATTCCCCTGATGATAGGGTAGAGACAATATTTATTTATACGTTACCTATGAAATACTAAAGGGGTACTCAAAAAATTGAGTACCCCTTGTCAAATATAAACTTTTGTTTTTAAGATACAAACAAATTAACTTCTAGCTGTAAAGCATAAAGAAGTTAAATAAGCAAGTAATAAAATAATCCCAATACCCATTGCAATTTCACTCATTTCAAGACCTCCTTATAAAAAAACGAAGTATAATGTCCAATATTATTTTACAATGATTTAATAAAAGATGAAACCTTTTCATGTTAAAATCGTTACTATATTTAGATGATTTTTCCTGAAAATAATAGATTGGAGGTAATGCATATGAAAAAATGGTCTCAAAAAATAATCGTCATTGTTGTTGCATTCATTACATTTGGAATTATCTCGCCAAATCACGAAATATGGGATTTACTTGATAATGATCAGTCTTCAGATAAAAATGGAGATTATCAATCAATTTCAAATAGCACAACAGTTTATGATGATAGTATAGACGAAGTCGAAAATGAACATGCATTACCTTCTATTGAGGAAAAAATTGAAACCATTATAGTAGCTGCAAAGGAACAATCGTACGTTAAGTTTGGTTCACGAATTGCACCAGTTATTGGTGATGAATTTGAAGAATTCATCTTGCCGAAAATTGAGCAAGTAATTGATACTACATTAGCTCGTTTAGATGATGAAACGATCCGTTACATAAATATTTCAAACAACCCAAGTGGAGATTATAATGAAAAGGTTTTTAATATTACGAATGGAGTGGATGGAAAGGATATCATTCGCTTCCATGTAAGAACTGAAAATAGACCACAAGAAGGTTATTATTATAACTTCCATTACCATACCGTTGAGGATCGCTTTGTCACACATCATCACGTAGGTGATATTTTTTGGTCAAAAAACACACCGCCTAAGTGGTTGTCCTAACTAAAACATATTCAAAAGTTACTACAAACCATACTGTAGTAACTTTTTTTATTTAGGTTTATTCGGTAGAATGATAAGATAGATAAGAATGTATAAGAGCTAGGAGTGGTAGAATGGTACATCCAGAAAGAGCGTACTTAAATTTAATAGAACATATTTTACATAATGGCGTAAAAAAAGAAGATCGAACTGGAACAGGTACAATTAGTATTTTCGGTTATCAAATGCGATTCGATTTGAAAAAAGGGTTTCCTTTATTAACGACGAAAAGAGTACCATTTAAACTAATTGCTAGTGAACTATTATGGTTTATAAAAGGTGATACAAACATTCGATATTTACTTGAACATAACAATCATATATGGGACGAATGGGCGTTTGAAAAATGGGTGAAGTCTGAGGAATATACAGGGCCAGACATGGCGAATTTTGGGTTACGAGCAGCTGCAGATGAACAATTTGCTAAAGTTTTTAATCAGCAAATGAAAATCTTTAATGACAAAGTTTTAATGGATGATGAGTTCGCGTTAAAATTTGGTGACTTAGGTCCAGTTTATGGTAAACAGTGGCGTTCTTGGCCAACAGAATCTGGCGAAACAATTGACCAACTAAAAAATGTAATCGAGATGATAAAAAATAATCCAGATTCTAGACGATTGATTGTATCTGCGTGGAACCCCGCAGAAGTGGAGGATATGGCATTACCGCCATGTCATACATTCTTCCAATTCTACGTCGCCAATGGAGAATTATCGTGCCAACTTTATCAGCGTAGTGCAGATGTATTTTTAGGTGTGCCGTTTAATATAGCGTCTTATGCTTTATTAACTCATTTAATTGCTCATGAATGTGGTCTTCAAGTAGGAGAATTTGTTCATAGCTTCGGTGATACACATATTTACTTGAACCATTTAGAACAAGTAAAAGAACAATTAACACGCGAACCACGTAATTTCCCAACTTTGACTATTAATCACGAAAAGAAATCGATTTTTGATATTGAAATGGAAGATTTGGCAATTGATGGGTATGAACCTCATCCTCCAATTAAAGCTCCTGTTGCAGTATAATAAAAATGTAACACAGTCCTTGCAAAGGGGCTGTGTTTTTATATGGTAGCTTGTTTTTAATAATAAAAGTATGATAAACTTTCGATATAGGAATTTTTTTCTATAATTTGCAAGTTTCTTGTAAAAAATGAATATGCTCGCTGAATCCAACTCGTTAGTGGAATGGGAGAACCAATCTTTTGGGGTGAATCACATTATTGTGTAGGGTGAAAATCCGAATCCGTCAGCTAATCTCGTAAGCGTTATAATAGCAACATCTATTATTGATGCTGCAGTCTTTTTATGATGCTACAGATTTTTCTGTAGTTTTTTATTTTTTATAAAGTTTTTAGTACAGGTATTTTATTTTATTATTGAAAGGGGATACTTTTATTGACTATTTCAATTGGTTTATTTGGTTTTGGTAAAACAGGTTCAGTAGTAGCAAATGAAATTATTAAAGATTGTGATTGTGAACTTAAGTGGATCATTAGGCAGTCAACAAAACATGTTGGGGATTATGCAAGTCACCTTTTTGGGTTTGAACATGATGAGGGGATGATTTATTCGATTGACCAAATCGATTTCAATCATTTCTATGGTGACCATTACGTGGATGTGATTATTGATTTTTCAGCAACAAGCGCGGTCGCTGAATATGAAAATGCTGTAAAATATGGTAGCCGAATAGTTTCTGCTATTTCAAATTATGAACCTCAAGATATTAGAAAACTAAAAGAACTGAGCATGCATACATCTGTATTATATTCACCTAATATTACAGTAGGTGTTAACTTTTTAATGGAAGCCTCTAAATTACTTCAAAAAATTGCTCCAGAAGCTGATATCGAAATAATCGAAGAACATTTTAGGGAAAAGAAAGACGTATCAGGTACAGCTTTAAGAATTGCAGAAGAATTAGGGTTGGATAAACAACAACACGTCAATTCAATCCGTGTCGGTGGGATTGTTGGTAAACATGAAGTAGTGTTTGGTTTACCTAATCAAACAATCCGAATCGTACATGAATCCCATAATAGGGCTGCATTTGGACAAGGTGCTTTATATGCTTCTAAATGGATTTTAGGGAAAGAAAAAGGGATTTATAAAATGGAACAGGCATTATCTTTAATAATGGCAGGGAAACAGAAAGATGAAGAAATAGAATTAATCGTTCCATAGAGGTTAATCTGAATCAATTTCATAAATTATATAGGTATTTCTATAAGATTAACATGTTATGAAATTGACTCAAATTAATAGATAAAGCTTCATTAATAAAATGGTAAAATATTTTTTAGTGGCAAATGAGTTTTCTTTGTCACTTTTTTTATTTTCTTTTATTATTAAGATAGTTGAATTCAGAAGGTTGAATATATTTCTAGTGACTAGGAGAGAAAAGATGATTTCATTAATTGTTGCTCACGATAAAAATCGAGTTATAGGTTTTGAAAATAAAATGCCATGGCACTTACCAGGGGAATTAAAATACTTTAAAGATATGACGATGGGAAAGCCGATGATAATGGGTAGGAAAACATTTGAATCGATTGGAAGACCATTGCCCGGGAGAAGAAATATAATTGTAACACGTAATAAAGAGTATTTTGCTGAAGGAATTGAAGTGACGAATAGTTTAGATGATGCTATAGCATTGGCGGGAAATGAGAATGAAATTATGATTATCGGAGGCGAGGAAATATTTAAACTGGCATTACCTATAGCAGATCGCTTATATATTACACATATTGATTTTGAATTCAGTGGAGATACGTATTTTCCTAAGTATGGTAGTAAATGGACTTTAACATCATGTAGTGAACCCGTAGATTCAAATAATGGGTTTACTTTTACATATTGTATATATGATAGAAGTGATAATGTAAACGAATAGTAAATACTTTTAGTGATGTGCATCGTACTTAATGTATGATGCATTTTTTTATTGGAATTTACAAGATTCGAAAAAATTCGAAAATAACTGAAACTAAATGAACCTTTTACCCGTATATATGGTAAGAAGTGCCAAAAGAGGTTTGGAGGTGGTGATTTGTTATTTGGAATGGCAATACAAAACATCTACTTAATTTCATTAATAATCGCTGGATGTATAACCATACTGTATATTCTTTTTTCAGACTTATTAGACGGAGCATTAGAAGCAATACCGTTTTTAAATCCAGCTGTTGCTTTGGCATTTATTACAATTACTTCTGGTGTAGGTTATTTATTAGAACAGTTTAGTAATTTACCAAGTTTCATCGTCTTTATAATTTCATGTATTATTTCAGCAATTTTCAGTACTTTACTTTATTTTTTTATCCTCTTACCGCTAAAATCTGCGGAAGTTTCATTAGCTTATACGGATGAATCTTTAGAAGGGCAAACTGGGAAAGTAATTGTCCCAATTCCGGTAAATGGGTTTGGTGAGGTATTAATTGAGACTGTAAATGGAAATATTTCAAAACGTGCTACAGGATTTGACAATGAGTCAATAGAGTATGGCGAAGAAGTTCTTATTATTGAGATAAGAGAAGGAACGATTTATGTGAAACAATATCAATCGCCATTCAAATAAACATATTAAGGGGGATTATGATGATTACTTTAATTATTATTGGTGTTGTTGCTTTCATTATCATTGCTATTATTGGTATTTATATTATTAAATATCGAACAGTTGGGCCAGATGAAGCATTAATTGTTACAGGTAGTTTTTTAGGTTCAAAAAACGTGCATAAAGATGATTCCGGAAATCGTATTAAGATTATTCGTGGTGGAGGTACCTTTGTATTTCCAGTTTTCCAACAAGCAGAACCATTAAGCTTATTATCTAGCAAACTAGAAGTTACAACACCTGAAGTCTATACAGAACAAGGTGTACCGGTCATGGCAGATGGTACGGCAATTATTAAAATCGGAGGATCTATCTCTGAAATTGCAACAGCTGCCGAACAATTTTTAGGTAAAAGAGTAGAAGAAAGAGAGAATGAGGCAAAAGAAGTTTTAGAAGGACATTTACGATCTATCTTAGGATCAATGACCGTTGAAGAAATTTATAAAAATCGTGATAAGTTCTCTCAAGAAGTTCAACGTGTTGCTTCACAAGATTTAGCCAAAATGGGGTTAATTATCGTTTCCTTTACAATTAAAGATGTACGTGATAAAAACGGATATTTAGAATCGTTAGGAAAACCACGAATTGCACAAGTAAAACGGGATGCTGATATCGCTACAGCTGAAGCTGAGAAAGAAACACGTATTAAGAAGGCGGAAGCTGAAAAAGAAGCTCAAAAAGCAGAATTATTGCGTGCTACAGAGATTGCTGAAGCAGAAAAAGAAAACCAATTAAAAGTTGCAGAATACCGTCGTGAACAAGATATCGCGAAAGCACGAGCTGACCAAGCCTACGAGCTAGAAACAGCAAGAGCAAAACAAGAAGTAACGGAACAAGAAATGCAAATAAGAATTATAGAACGCCAAAAACAAATTGAATTAGAAGAAAAAGAGATACTACGTCGTGAAAGACAATATGATTCTGAGGTTAAGAAAAAAGCGGATGCTGATCGTTATGCAATTGAGCAAAATGCAATGGCACAAAAAATGAAAGATCTAGCTGAAGCAGATGCAGAAAAATACAGAATTGAAACAAAAGCGAAGGCTGAAGCTGAAAAAGTACGCCTCGATGGTTTAGCGAAAGCAGATGCAGAACGAGCGCAAGGGGAAACGGAAGCTGAGATTATCCGGTTAAAAGGTTTAGCTGAGGCGGAAGCGAAACGTAAAATTGCAGAAGCGTTTGAACAATATGGTCAAGCAGCTGTTCTAGACATGTTAGTACGTATGTTACCTGAATATGCGAAAGAAATTGCAAGTCCATTATCTAATATTGACAAAATTACAGTTGTTGATACTGGAAATGGTGATGGTGGTGGAGCTAATCGTGTTACATCATATGCAACTAACCTTATGTCATCTTTGCAGGAAACATTAAAGGCTTCATCCGGTATCGATGTCAGAGAATTAATTGAGAACTTCTCAGGAAAAAACACAATAAAAACTGCAATTGAGTACGAATCAAAAATACAGGAAGAAGAAAAAGTTGAAGTGTAATATTAGTAAAAGGTCTCGATTTTGTTATCGAGGCTTTTTAATTTCTGGTTGCATATTTAGCTATCATTTTGTTGAACTTTGAACATCCTAATTCAAATAAACGAAATTTTGTGTACAAGGAGATAACATATGCTATCAGTCATTTTAAGCTTTGTCAGATTAATTAAAGCATTATGGCATGCAGTTAAAGAGCCTCGATTTCTAAGTATTTTAACAACCGTTACATTGATAATCCTTTCAGGTACACTGTTTTATAAAAATTTCGAGGGGTGGTCGTTGCTTGATTCTGTTTACTTTGCTGTTGTTAGTTTAATCCCTACTGGTGTTAATACGAATTTAGTACCTTCTACAAACGGCTCAAAATTATTTACCATTTTGTATTTAATAATTGGTTCAGGATTAATGTTTGCACTTTTACTCACATTGGGCAGATCAATGATAAAAGACGATGATGACAAATATAAATTAAACAAATCTTCAAATGATGTAAGAAAGGCTCAAACACCATTCGTTAAAAGTGATAGAACTTTGCCACCCATTTTAAAAATGAAAAAAGACATTAAGCCTAATCGAAAGAATGAATAAAAGCCTCAACAAAATGAGCTGCTGAGGTTTTCATTGTGAACTAATTGTTCTGTACTTTAAATAAATGACTTATTACGCCAAGTAATCTGAACTTTATAAATATACAACGACGCAAAAAACCATACATGCACAACCAGCAATAACAAATAAATGCCAAATTGCATGATTGAAGGGAAGCTTTCGCCATGCATAAAAGATAGCTCCGAAAGTAAAAAGCAATCCTCCAGCTAATAATATACTGAAGCCATCGAATTGTAAAAATTCATATAATGGCTTAATTGCAAAGATAATTAACCATCCCATCGCTATATACAATATTAAAGATAAAGCTTCGAATTTATGAATAAACAAACATTTAAACACGATACCAAATAGGGCAATTCCCCAAACAATACATAATAATACGAGGCCCAAAGTACCGCCTATCGCAATTAATAAAAACGGTGTATAGGTTCCGGCTATTAAAACGTATATAGATGAATGGTCTAAAATTGAAAGAAATCTTTTATATTTTTCGGGCATGCTATGTAATAATGTAGACATTAAAAAGAGTAAAACAAGTGAAGCCCCAAATATGGAAAAGGAAACTATTTGTAATGGACTACCTGTTTGAACAGCAACTAATATAAGTGCAATACAAGTTGGAATACTAATAATGAACCCTATACCATGTGTAATTGCGTTCCAAATTTCTTCTGTAACATTTTTATAATCAAATGCATTACTGTTATTCATTGATCATCAACTCCTAATACTAACTATACTAAAATAAAAAGATGAACCATACTGTTATTTGTCATATTTATATAATGAGTATTGTCAATAAGTTGCGCATTATGCTCTTACAAACATAACGTTAATCTCATTACATTTGTCATATTTACAGAGGTCAAAAATTCAAAATATAATGAAGTATGCTAGAAAAGGATGTGTCATTTTGGGACGAATTCATATAGTAACAGACTCTACTTGTGATTTAACAAAAGAAGAAATACTAGAATATAATATTCATGTGGTACCTCTCTCGATACAAATTGATAATCAAACATATGTGGATGGAGTGGATCTCGAACCATCTTCTTTTTTACAAATGATGAAAAATTCGAAAACGCTTCCAAAAAGTTCTCAACCAGCTCCAGGTCATTTTAAACAACTTTATGATGAACTAGGAAAAAACGGAGATCAAATTATATCTATTCATATGACTGGCTCAATGAGTGGAACTGTAGAATCAGCAAGGCAGGCAGCTAGTATGACTGAATCAGATGTTACAGTTATTGACTCTCGCTATATTGCAATTGCACTAGCCATTCAACTACGTGAAGCGATTCGTCTTCGAGATGAAGGGGCAACAGTTGAACAAATAGTAAGTAGATTAGAAGAGGTTCGAAATAATACAAGATTATTTGTTGTTGTAGATACATTAGAAAATCTCATTAAAGGTGGACGTATTGGGAAAGGCAAAGGGATTATTGGTTCATTGTTAAATATTAAACCAATTGCTTCTTTAGACGATGGCTCCTACACACCGATTGCAAAAGTAAGAAGTCATAAACAAGTGATAAAATATTTATATGAACAATTTATTGAAGATACAAAAGGAAAAACAGTGAGAGCTGTCGGAATTTCTCATGCAGATGGTCTACAAACGATGGGAAATTCATTAATTGAACAAATTCAATCAACAGGCTTTGAGCATGTAGAAGTAAAATTCACTTCACCGATTATTAGTACACATACGGGCCCGGGGGCAATCGGGTTCATCTATTTTGCGGAGTAATTGAATTGAAACTATCATTTAATCTTATTGAATGCCATCCATTAGATGGTCAATTCAGATATAAATGATAGTTTTTTTATATTTTTCTGTTCTTTTACATAGATATATATTAAATTTAAAATTAAATAATAGGATAAAGTTGGGGAAAGTGGATACACTAAACATTTAGCTGAGAAATTTTAGCATTTATATTTTATTTGATAATTTAGATTGTCAAGCTTTCAAAAGAGAGAGAAAAAGCTTATTCGTTGTAATATGATTAGGAGTGAATTAGGATGAATAAATGGAAAGTTGCTTTCTTTCTATTAGTAAGTGCTATCGTTATTTTTACAACAACTATTGTCATTATGGCACTCTCACCAACAGAGGATGCCCCTCTTCCTGAAGTAAAAAAGGCTGAAGGAAGTGTACTTTTAGTTGAAACCACTACAAAAGATTTTGAAAAATTAGCACTAAAATATTTAGGTGATGCATTAAACACCGAATCACTCCCAATTGCTATAACAGTGAACGATCAAATTCAGATTTTTAGTGAAGTCATTGCTTTTGGCGTTTCCGTTCCTGTTCAAATCGACTTTGAACCAGTTGTAAATGAGTCTGGTAACATCCATTTGAAATATTCGAAGATTCATGTTGGAATGCTTAACATTCCACCGTCAACTGTATTAAAATTACTAGAGGAGACAATTGAATTACCAGCATGGGTAGTAATTAGACCAAATGCAGAGGAAATCTTTGTTGATTTATCACAATTAACGGTTGCTGAGGGGTCAAGTGTACGTGCGAAGGAAATTGATTTAAAAAATGACCGTATTTTATTAGAAGTAATTGTACCGAATGAATAGGAGGGACTCTTATGTCAAAAGAAATTGCAACGTTTGCTGGCGGTTGTTTTTGGTGTATGGTAAAGCCGTTTGACCAAGTAGAGGGAATAGAGAGTGTCGTTTCAGGATACACGGGTGGTCATGTTGATAACCCAACATATGAACAAGTATGCTCTGAAACGACAGGACATTTGGAGGCAGTACAAATTACATTTGATCCAAGTGTATATCCATACGAAAAATTAGTGGAGTTATATTGGACACTCATTGACCCAACAGATCCTGGTGGTCAGTTTTATGATCGAGGGGAATCCTATACGACGGCTATTTTTTATCATAATGAGGTACAAAAAGAAATTGCAGAAAAATCAAAAGAGAAATTAGAGCTTTCAGGGAAATTTAATAAACCGATTGCTGTTAAAATTTTACCTGCTAAAACTTTTTATCCTGCTGAAGATTATCATCAAGATTATTATAAGAAAAACCCGTTACATTATGAACGTTACCACGTTGGCTCAGGTCGCGCAGCATTTATCGAACATCATTGGGGGAAATCAAAATGAATAAAGAAGAACGATTAAAACAATTAACACAAATGCAATATTATGTTACTCAACAAAACGGTACAGAACCACCTTACCAAAATGAATACGATGAGCATTTTGAAGAGGGGATATATGTAGATATTGTTTCAGGTACACCTTTATTTAGTTCAAAAGATAAGTTTCATTCTGGTTGTGGATGGCCAAGTTTTGCTAAGCCAATTGAAGGGGAAGAAATTGTTGAACGTTTCGATACTTCTCACGGTATGAGAAGGGTTGAAGTTCGAAGTAAAACGGCAGATTCTCATTTAGGGCATGTTTTTCCTGATGGTCCTAGGGAATTAGGTGGATTACGTTATTGTATTAATTCTGCATCGTTACGTTTTATTCCTAAAGATCAATTAGAAGAAGAAGGCTATAGTGAATATTTGAAACTATTCGAATAAGTAACAAGGACTCGTCTGAAAGAAAGACGAGTCCTTTTATTGACTTCAAATTTTAAATTCATTTACAACATTTCGTAAATCATCAGCGCGTTTAGCTAATTCTGTTGCAGCAGCATTAATTTCTTGCATGGAAGCAGATCCTTGAATGACTGCAGCTGCTGATTTTTCAGTTCGTTCTGCAGTATTTTCGGCAATTGTATTCACTTCATCGAAGCTTGCTGCAACTTCATTACTAGTTGTTAATGTTATTGAAATCTGATTTACCATAGATTGAATAATACTGTTCGTTTTATTTGTACGTTCTAATATATTTCTAAGTACACTATTCGTTTCTTTTGATACTTCTACACCACGAACAACAGATTTTGATCCTTGGTGGTTGTGTTCAATAATGGAATGGATTTCATTCTGTATTGACGTAACGATATTCGTCACTTCTTTTGCAGCATTTTGTGATTGTTCAGCCAGTTTTCTAACTTCATCGGCAACTACGGCAAAACCTCTTCCATGTTCTCCTGCACGTGCGGCTTCTATTGCTGCGTTTAAAGCTAATAAATTAGTTTGTTCTGCGATGGAAGTAATGGTACTAATGATAGAGTTAATGTCGTTCGATTTTTTTCCTAATGCTTCAACCGTAGTAGAAGTATGGGCCATCGTTTGTTCAATTAATTCCATTACATTAGAAGATTGTGCAACGGTTTCATTACCGTTCTGGGCAGCTGATTGCATTTCTGTTGCAGCTAAGTACACTTCATTAGCTTTTCCATTTAATTCATGCATGGATTGTTCTAATTCACTCATTCTTTGTAGAGCTAGATTCATTCTTTTAATAGTTAAATCACTATCTGATGCAATACCTTGTGTGTTAGCTGAAATTTCATCTATCGATTTGGCGTTTTCATCAGCTAGTGCCATTAACTCTTGAGAGCTGCCAGATACATTTTCAGCAAGAGCAGATACTCTTTTTACAAGTTGTGCAATTGATTCAATTAAAATATTAGTTGAACCCGCAATTTCTGCAAACTCATCTTTTGTTTTAATATTTACTCGTCGAGTTAGGTCCCCACCAGCTTGAGCAATATCTATAATGGATTTATTTATTTTGGCTGTATTAATTCGTATTGTTCTAAATAATATAAATCCAAAGGTAAATGTTAATAAGACAGCAACAATCGTTAATATGATGAATGTAGTTCTTGAAATATTCGCAAATGATTCAAGTTCTTTAATTGTTTCTTCATTTTTTGTTTCTAGTAAGTTGATAAAACTTTCAGTGTACTGATCTATATTGTTTTTAATATTATCCGAATCATTATAAAGTATAAGTTTTTGAGCATTCTCAAACCCAAATTGTTGCCTTGTTTCTATAGCTCGTTTTGAATAGTTGATATAGATTAAATAATACTGATTAATTAAACTAAGTAATTCTAGTTCTTCCGGACGATTTTCAAAGGTTGTCTGAAGATTTTTGAAATTACTTTCAAGGCGGTCTTTTATACGATAATAACTAGTTAATTTGTTTTCGTCACCTAAAATTATGTAGGTTTGTTCATAGTTTGATAGTTTTGAAATATCACTTGCAAGATTGTTTATTTGGATTTGTTCTTGTAAATTTTGATCAGCAAAATTACTTAAACTTTGTTGTAATTTTGTTATGTTGATATAAGATAGTATTTGAATTGAAAGGATAATCAAGATTAATAATGAAAAAATTAATAATACCCGACCACGAATTAAATGATAAAATCTAGACTTTTTTGGTTGTTTTATTAAATTTTGTTTCTTTTTATCCTTCTTTTTGGAAGAATTAGAAGTAGTTATTTTACTCAATATCATCACCATCTTTTGTCATAATTATCTGTATTTTTAAATTTTACATTATTATTATATAAAATACTACAAAATTATGTAAAAAGTTCCAATGCAATTATAGACTTAATAGTAAGGAGAGACTATATGAAGAAGAGTTTTTACCATTTTGTCCTGACATTTAGAGGCGGTAATTGGTCCGATCAGAAATCTAAATTTGCTGAAGGTGCTTTCGAAGATCATGCGTTTCCAAAAAGCAGTACATCTTTTGAAGAACTATCTAGTTATATAGAAACAAAAGCAGATGAATTATTATCCACTTCTGCTTTCGATGAATTATGGGAATTATATAGATTAAAATACGATATGTAAATTTAGTAGTTCACAGTTTAAATGTTAACCATTTAATCGCTTAAGCATTGCACAATAAAATAAAAGAAAGTATATTTTATTAGAGGAATTTATTTATGTAAATTCATCCATTGTAGGTTATAAATGATTTTTTTTGAAAATTATTATATTCTTATTATGGATTACAAAAGGAAAGAGGGATCATATGAGTATTCATATAAATGCTAAACAAGGTGACATCGCAGAAATTATTTTATTACCAGGAGATCCATTACGTGCAAAATATATAGCAGAAACTTTTTTAGAAGATGCTACTTGTTATAACGAAGTTCGAAATATGTTCGGTTATACAGGTACTTATAAAGGTAAACGCGTTTCTGTACAAGGAACAGGGATGGGAGTACCATCTATTTCGATATATGCAACAGAGTTAATGCAAGAATACGGTGTTCAAAAATTAATTCGAGTAGGAACTTGTGGAGCTATTCAAAAAGATGTAAAAGTACGTGATGTCATCTTAGCTCAATCAGCTACGACGGATTCTAAAATGAATGAAATTATCTTTAATGGAATTGACTACGCTCCAACAGCTAACTTCGATTTATTATTAAAAGCGTATAATGCAGGTAAAGAGGCAGGTCTAAATCTTAAAGTTGGTAACATTATGACTGCTGATATGTTTTATTCTGATGAAGCTCAAAATGAAAAATTAGCTCAATATGGCGTACTTGCAGTAGAAATGGAATCTGCTGCACTTTATACATTGGCTGCGAAATTTGGGCGTCAAGCACTTTCAGTATTAACAGTTTCTGATCATATTTTAACTGGTGAAGCTACTTCTGCTGAAGAAAGACAAACAACTTTTAATGAAATGATTACTGTTGCATTAGAAGCGGCTATTCAAGACTAATATTGTAAAATATATCATCAAAAAGTGCTAACAATATTGAATAGTCTAGAATGAAAGACTGTCTATAAATTGGCAGTCTTTTCTTTTCGTAAAGAAGCGAAACTGATAAGATGTAAATAACGTCTTATTGAATAGTGTATATATGAGAGTGGTGATTTTGAAATGGATGAACAAAAACAACATGAAGATGGTCAATTAGAGACTCATAGAGAGCAAGAAGTACAACATGAAAAACCTGCTAAAAAATACCTTCAAATAAAACCATTTACGTTTATTATGTTAATGTTTCTAACGATTTTATTTACTGCAGGGTTAACAATCTTTGCTTTAACTTTTGGCGAAGAAAAGGTAGTTGAAGTTGCTGAACCGCAAGAGCGGCAAGAATTTTCGAAGCTTTACAAAGCTTACGATGAATTAAAAGAAAAATATTATGTTGAAATCGATGACGAAACGATCATATACGGTGCCATTGATGGAATGTTTGAAGCATTAGGGGATCCTTATTCAGATTATATGGATAAGACGGAGGCTGATCAATTCAATTCTGACCTTTCTTCAAGTTTCCAAGGAATTGGCGCAGAAATTCAAGAACGTAATGGGAATATTGTAGTAGTTTCTCCAATCAAAAATTCACCAGCTGAAAAAGCAGGGTTACTTCCTGAAGATATTATATTATTGGTTGATGGTAATAGCATTCAAGGAATGAGTGCTACTGAGGCAGTACTACTAATTAGAGGAGTAAAAGGAACTCCCGTTACGCTAACAATTCAACGTGGGAATAGTGATAACCTAATTGAGTTAACGATTATTCGCGATGAGATACCTATTGAAACCGTATATGGTGAAATGGGAGAAGATAAAATCGCGCATTTACAAATTACGTCATTCAGTGAAAACACTTACAATGATCTAACAAAATTACTAGAACAGTATGAAAAAGATGGTATGAAGAGTATCATTCTTGATGTTCGTCAAAACCCAGGAGGATTATTAACATCTGCCATTGATATCGCTAATTTATTTATTGAAGATGGTAAACCAATTGTACAAGTTCAAGAACGCGAAGGTGAGCCTAGTGTAGTATTAGCTAATGATGGTAAGAAATATAATGTACCTATTGTTGTATTAATTGATAACGGTAGCGCCTCTGCCTCCGAAATTTTAGCGGGTGCATTAAGTGAATCTAATGATGCTCAACTAGTCGGGTTGAATACATTTGGTAAAGGAACTGTACAAACTGTTTCTAACTTACCTGATGGGTCAAATTTAAAATATACGACAGGTAAATGGTTAACACCAGATGGAAATTGGATCAATGAAAAAGGAATTAAACCTGATGTGGAGGTTCAATATCCAGAGTATGCATCACTTCTTTATATTGACCCAGCAGTTGAAATTAAAACGGGTACTGTTTCTACTACAGTCAATAATGTAGAAAAAATGCTTGATGCGTTAGGTTATAATGTTGGTACAATTGATAATGAGTTTGATGATGAAACAAAAGAAGCTGTTGAGGATTTCCAAGAAGAACATGAACTTGAAATAACAGGTACAATCATTGGAGATACAACTTATACGTTAATGGATGCATTAAGGGAAAAAATTAAAAACGAAGATCCCCATATTTTAAAAGCAAAAGAGTTGTTATCGCCAAAGGAAACTTCAGATAAAACTACCGAAATAGAAGAATAAAATATAAAAGAGCTGCATTGTTCAAATGAACAGATGACAGCTCTTTTTTAGAAGGAGAACAGATCATGAAAGATGTATATTTATTTAGTGGATTTTTAGGTAGTGGAAAAACATCTATGCTTACAGATGTTATTAGACAGATGAAAGATAAAGGTTTAAAACCTGCAGTTATGATAAATGAATTAGGCAAATTAAACTTTGACTCACAAGTAGTTGACGATGAAATTCCACTTAAAGAAATGTTGGAAGGATGTATCTGCTGTTCAGGTAGTGAGAAAACAGAAGCTCAAATACAAGGCTTACTAGCCAATGAACAATTTGATGTTTTATTAATTGAAACAACTGGTGCTGCACATCCTGTAGAAGCCTTGGATGCTATTTATTCACCTTTATTTGCTGAACAACTAAATATTAAAGGAATCGTAACGGTTGCAGATAGTAAGTTATGGTTAAACCGCGATCAACTAACACCACAAGTTAAAAGTTTGTTTTTAGAACAAATAAGACATGCCCATCTGTTATTGGCAAATAAAATGGACTTGTTAGATGAATCAGAACGAGCTAAAGTGGTATACGAAATGCAGGGTGTAAATTCAAATGCTTTCATTTTACAAACTACAAACGGCCGAGTACCTTTAAAGCTTCTTGAAGATTTACAAGCAACGGTTCAAAAATCGAAAAACACAATCCAATCTGCACAGCTAGGGAAACATTTGCACTTAAACTCTAGATTAGTTGAGTTCCATAATAGCTTCACACAAGAGGAATTTGAACAGTGGGTAAAGAGTCTTCCGAGTACAATCTATCGAATGAAAGGTTTTGTACCTATTGAAGGTGTGAAAAATCCAATGTTATTTCAATACGCTTATGGTTTAATTCAATGGTTGCCCGAATATATTAACATGCCACCTAAAATCGTAATCATAGGTGAAAATGTAGAAAATCTATCTATTATAGGACAGGAATAATAAAAGGATAACCAACACCAAAATAAGTAGTACAAGCATGGATAGAGTCGACGGGTCACTGAGTAAATATTATGAATGCAAACTTTATGCATATTGGAGTTGGATTTGTCCAAGTGGATAATATTGGACACAATTTATCCAATAGTAGTCTTCTAGGTCCTTTGAGTCTTCATGACTTGAAGGGCTTTTTATTGTGATACTAATTCCTTTTAACGTTAAGTTTTTTTAAAGTGAATTGAGAAAGAGAATAAGGATTGCGGCTATTAATTATGTATTTTTTACTCATTACTTAGTTCAAACTCAACTAGATATGTTAAAATCGGAATGAAAGTCGCATCATTTATTGATTCGCTTTTGCATAGATAACTATAGCGTGAATTATTGATAAGCTACGAGAAATAGAGTTTTTACATCGGATAGGAGAATAACTGTGAATCAAAAATCAATTATATTAACCGGTGGGGGAACTGCAGGGCATGTTTCGTTAAACCAAGCAATCATACCATCATTATTAAAACAAGGATATGATGTGCATTATATAGGTTCACATGATGGTATTGAAAAAGAACTGATAACAAGTAGTTTTCCAAATATTCCTTATCATGGAATTTCAAGTGGGAAGCTTCGTAGATATTTTTCTATGAAAAATTTTTCAGATCCATTTAAAGTCATGGCTGGTATTATGCAAGCAACATCCATCATTAGAAAAATTAAACCTACGATGATCTTTTCGAAGGGAGGATTTGTATCCGTCCCTGTAGTAATGGCTGCAAAAATGGCTAAAATTCCAGTTGTTATTCACGAGTCTGATGTCACACCAGGATTAGCTAATAAAATTGCACTACCGTTTGCTTCCCATGTATTTACCATTTTTGAAGATACACTTAAATATTTGCCTAGTGACAAAGCGACATGTACTGGTTCAATCGTAAGACAAGAATTGTTTGAAGGAAATAAGAGTGCAGGTTTACATCAATGTGGGTTTGTAGACAATAAGCCTGTACTTCTTGTCATGGGAGGTAGTTTAGGATCTGTTGTTCTAAATGACGCATTACGAAGTAATTTACCAGAATTGTTAGTTGACTTTAACATTATTCATCTTTGTGGGAAGGGGAATGTTGATACATCCCTCTCTAGTTTGAAAGGCTATAAGCAATTTGATTATGTAACAACAGAATTACCTGATTTATTACATGCAGCTGATTTTGTTGTTTCTCGTGCGGGCTCTAATTCAATTTACGAATTTTTAGCATTGAAAAAGCCGATGTTATTAATACCTTTATCAGCTGCGAAAAGTCGTGGAGATCAAATATTAAATGCCAAAATTTTTGAAAAACAAGGTTACGCACAAGTTCTAGAAGAAGAAAATTTAACGAAGAATACATTACTTAAATCCGTTAAAAGATTAGTTGAATATAAGGATCATATGACATCACTAATGACTGCAGCTGAAAGACCGAAAACACCTGATGAAATGGTAAACTTAATAGTTAAATATGAAAAATAAAAAAGGTCGACAAAATCTAAGATTTTGTCGACCTTACTAGTTACATCGCTTGTTCTTCTTCATTATTATTTTCATTTGCTGTTACTAAATAGAATAAATCTTTTGGTATTCTAAATAGGTCAAATTTTACCTCACCAGCATTAATTTCGTCATAAAGAGCTTTGTGAGTTTCGTTTGCTTCTATAATATATGGTAACTTCAAGGAGGCACGTTTAGATTTAATATTTTCTTTTCTAATACGTAAGAAAACTGTGTGGATTTGGTGATTGAAGAATAGTTCAGTTAAGAACTCCTGTTTTGCAAGTTGGTTATAGCCTTTTCCTTGAAATGGAACACCAATCCATGTTCCTAAAAAACCTGCACCATCTTCAATATCATATAAACTAATTGTACCGATAGGTTGACCCCAATCATCGGTAATTGTTCTAGAGATCGTTTTACCTAGCTGTTCTTCTTCTATTATTTGCTTCGTCATAAACAGGTACTCTTCAGGGGATGTAGCTTTTTGACGAACATATGGAAAAACAGTTGGGTGTATCATTAATTGGAATAAATCATTTGCATCAGATAGATCACGATGTTTTAACAAGTTAAACGCCTCCTTTTTAGGATAGTTGCATAATCAATAGACCAAAAACACAGGGCAACAGTTTTAAAATATTGCGAACCTAAAAAAACCAGGCGTTAAACTTGGGACAGCATCCCTTGTTTCCCCTTAGTTTTACTTTTACAATTAAACTTTACAGTAATATTGTAAGAGTATCATATACTAAAAAAATATCGTTTTGCAACGAAAAAATAATAAATAATTTGTGTATTATTTGTTAACGTTTGTAAACGGTGAAAAATTGTAATTTTGTAATTTTTAAAGTAAAGTTAATTCATTAAAATGTTAGAATTATGGATAAAAGAAAATTTATTTCAAGGAGTTTTTTTATGGAAAGAATTCTATTTAAAGTTCACGGATCAGGAAATACGTTTTATTTATATGAAACAACGGATGAAAATGAATTTGATTGGGCGAATCTAACAAAATGGTTATGCAATAAGGAAAATGAGGGTGGAGCCGATGGGTTATTATTAGTATTACCTTCAAACCAAGCAGATGCCAAAATGAGAGTAATTAATGCAGATGGCTCAGAAGCTTCAATGTGCGGTAATGGTTTGCGCTGTGTTGCGAGACACGTTTTACAACAAACTGGAAAAAATGAAGCAATAATCGAGACAATGAGAGCTAACTTAAAAGTAAAACGAGAACAACCAATTTACGGTACAATCCCAACATATGCAGTTGAAATTTCACCTGTATCGTTTCAATTAAATAGTCTACCGATGGAATATCGTGGACAAGATGAAATACGACACCAAATTATAAAAGAATTTTCTCCAACAATAAGGTATACAGCTGTTTCAGTGCCTAATCCTCATCTTATTGGGATTGTTGATGAGCATTACATTGCAATCGAAACACATCAGTCATTACTTGCACAATTTTTAAATGGAGAAAATGACTATTGTTCTGATGGAATAAATGTAAGTTATGCATACCCAATGAAAAGTGACACAATATTTGTTCGGACTTTCGAACGCGGTGTTGGTTTCACAAATGCATGTGGTACTGCAATGACAGCATCTGCACTAGTTGCAAAATTAAATAATATCGTAACAAGCGATACGATTACGGTTTTTAACCCTGGTGGTTTTGTAAAGTGTAGTATACGCGAGGAAAACGGAAAATATAATTTAACTTTAATAGGTAATGCAACCATTATTTCTGCATATGTTATAGAAATGGGTAAAAATAATTATAAATTCATTAGGAGAGAAGCGACAGATGAGCAATTACAATATGAAAATTGTATTGAAATTGTTAGAAAAGAGACTGCTTCATTCATTTCTTAAATAATAATGTAGGATGGTGAATAAATGGATCCGAATTTACAATTACTAGAATTAAGTAAGTTGAAATTCGATTACCAAAACATTTTTAACGCCATTGCCGAAGCAATTGATGATTATATTACAATAACAAATGAACAAGGGATTATTTTATATGTGTCGCCACCACTTATAAAGAGGTTAGGGTATTTAAATAACACTCTGATTGGTCATCATATTGTTGAAATTGCTTCTTTTCAACATAAAAATGATTGGAATCTTATAGTTGGCCAAGTAATCCGAAACTTATCCAGCGATCATAAAAATAGTTTAACTTACAAAACAAAAAATGGCGATGAAGTCATTACAGATTGCAAATTTTCAGTTGTACAAGCCTTTGATCATCAAAAGCACATTATGATGGTCGGAAGGGATATACATCAAACACCTGAATCGGAATCTTTGAGATACTTAGCATTCCATGATGTGCTTACCGAGCTTCCTAATCGTCGTTATTTGGAAAAAATCTTTCCGTCCTTAACTGAAAAGGCCGATAAAAATAAAGAGTCTGTAGGTGTTCTTTATATTGATGGAGATAACTTTAAAAAAGTAAATGATGACTTTGGGCATCAGGTAGGAGATCGATTCCTTTATAAGTTTGGACAAACTTTAAGAAGCAGCGTTCGTTCAGAAGATATTGTGATTCGAATTGGTGGAGATGAGTTTGTGATTCTATTAACCGGATTATTACGGAATAACATAGAAAGGAAAATCCAATTAGAACGTATAATTACGAGAATTCAAACTAATTTAAAAGTAGGTTGGTCTATTAATAATTATATCTTCACTCCTACTTCATCAATTGGGGTTTCTTTCTATCCGGATCACGGATCGCAATTAGATGAATTATTAAATTTATCTGACCAAGCCCTTTATGATATAAAATTAACTTCAAAGAATAATTATAAAGTATTTAGTTAGAACCCAATGAATAAAGCTTTTAACATGCTAATGAGTCTCACTTTAAGTTAAACTTAAAGTGGACTTTTTTATTGTTAAATAACAACTTTCTTTTGTTAACTGGAAGGTGATGAAATGAAGAAACAAATTTTATTAATTGAAGATGAAAAAAATATCGCTCGATTTATAGAACTTGAGTTAAGACACGAACAGTTTGAAGTATCTGTTTCATATGATGGTAGGGATGGGCTTCAACAGGCATTAGAAAACACATTTGATTGTATATTACTTGATGTTATGTTACCGAAGTTAAATGGTATTGAAGTTTGTCGTAGAATTCGTGCTCAATTAGATGTTCCAATCATTTTACTGACAGCACGCGATGAAGTAATGGATAGGGTTGCTGGATTAGATGCCGGAGCGGATGATTACATAGTAAAACCATTTGCCATAGAGGAGCTTTTGGCACGTATCCGGTCCATTTTAAGGAGAGTACATTCTCAAGAATCTCATAATGATAAAATACAAGTTCGAGATATTGTTATTATCCCTAATTCCTATGAAGTATATTTCAAAGATAGAAAACTTGATTTAACCAAAACAGAATACGATTTATTGAAATTATTATGTGAGAATAAGAATCGTGTTTGCACTAGAGATTTAATTTTACAAAATGTCTGGGGCTATGAAGCAGAAGTAGAAACGAATGTAGTGGACGTGTACATACGACATTTACGATCTAAATTAATAACAGACGGACAACCGATCATCGAAACAGTTCGTGGTGTTGGCTATGTGGTGAGAGAATGAATAGTTTGAAAGATTATTTCTATAATCTATCTTTAAAAAAGAAATGGACGTATTCTACGGCCCTTGTCATTCTGATTAGTTATATAGCTATTTGTGTCGTCATTTATTTTGCATTATATACTTGGTTATTAAGTTACGAACAGAATAATGCTCTTCGAACTGTAGATGATTTATCTTCATTTTTTAATTCACAGGATGGTTCGATTACAATTCAGGAGTTTGAAGAAAATTCTGGTTTAATGAATTCAATTATCAACCAAAATCAAACAGTAAGAATATTTAATATGGATGGATATGAGATAATACGAATAAACAACAAAACACCTGCTGTAAACGTTCATTTACCCTTGAAAGAACTATATAGGACTAATATTTCTAAAGTGAATGTCGAAGGGGAAAATGTTATTGTTGTAAGTCGTATGGTAAACATTGGTATATTTAATGGTTATATGCAGTTAACTCACCCTTTAGAAACATTAGAAACGATGATGCAATACGTATTTACAGCAATGCTAATAGCCGGTTTAGGTGCTGTATTACTTGCCCTATTTATAAGTAGCTATTTGTCTAATTTATTAATGAAACCTTTAAGTGCATTAAGAGATTCTATGATTTCTGTTAAAGAAAGAGGATTTAAAGAAAAAATAGAGTTTTCATATTTGGCTGATGATGAGTTGGGAGACCTGATAAGAATATACTTATCAATGATTGATGAGTTAGAGCAATCGTTTGCCAAACAGCAACGATTTGTATCGGATGCTTCTCACGAATTACGAACGCCAATTCAAGCTATCGAAGGTCACTTATCATTAATTAAACGATGGGGGAAAGAAGATCCGGAAGTTTTTGAAGAATCTTTGAATACATCAATTACAGAAGTAAAAAGAATGAAAAAAATGATAGAGGAATTATTGGACCTAGCAAGACGTGAAGAGAGAAACGAAGTAACTTATGCTCAAGTTGAAAGTGTACTACACTCAGTAAAAGAGGAACTTCAAATTATTTATAAAAATGCTGAAATTCAAGTACAAGTTATAGGGGACAGTGTACAAGCAAAAATTAGTGAAAATGCCCTTGCACAAATTGTCCGAAATATAATGGAAAATGGTATACGTTACAATGAAAGGAAACCTTCCATACTAGTGAAAGTAAACTTTTTATCTGAGAGCATATTTATTACGATCAAGGATAATGGGATAGGAATAGAGCAAGAAAATATTAGTAAAATATTTGATCGATTTTATAGAGTAGATGATTCTAGAACGTCTATTAGTGGAGGAACAGGTTTAGGGTTGAGTATTACGAAAATGCTTGCTGATAAATATAATGTAGAACTTGATGTACTTAGTAAAGTAGGAGAAGGAACAACATTCACTTTACGTTTTCCATTATAAATTGGCTTTACTATAAGATAATTTCGAATATTTCTAGTTATTATCAAAAAAAATGCTTATTTTTCTAAAAATAGTTGTATTTTTTGTGAAGAGTAGTAAGATTGAAATGATAAAAATAACGTTCATCATTTTGAAACAATTCCTTTTAATTATTAATTTGATTCAAAATATCAATTGTTGAAACATGGTGATTTTTGTTATAAATAAATTGAAACAATGGAACTGCCGTATGGCAAATTTGGAGGTTATTTCTCATGTCGAACAATGTTTTAACAGCTGGTTCCCCTTGGTCAGCATTTTCTGGTCCTAACTTAGGTTATGTAATGGAGCAATATGAATTGTACCTACAAACACCTGAAGAAGTGGATCCTGAATTAGTTGCACTATTCCAACAATTTGGTTCGCCAATAGTGGAAGGTGGGTATGCTGTAACTGAAGGTGTAGCTGAAGTACAAGCAGGTAATATGACAAAAGTGTTGGCAGCAGTTCAACTTGCTGATGCTATTCGCGCACATGGACATTTAGCTGCTGATGTTTATCCATTAAAAGATCGTCAATTAGACACTTCTAAAATTGAAGCAAATTCTTATGGATTAACTGATGCGGATTTAATTGCATTACCAGCTACTTTATTCTTTACTATTCCGCCTGCAAGCGTTTCCAACGGTAAACAGGCGATTGACTTCTTAAAATCTATTTATACAGATAAAATTGGTTTTGAATATGCACACGTTGAAAACAAAACTGAGCGTGAGTGGATACAATCAAAAATTGAATCTGGTACATTAAAACAGAGCTTAACAATTGAAGAAAAGAAAGCTATTCTAAACCGACTAACATGTGTTGAAGATTTTGAAAAATTTATCCATAAGACTTTTGTTGGTCAAAAACGTTTCTCAATTGAAGGATTAGATACGCTAGTCATCTTACTTGATGAGCTTGTAAAGCAAGCTGATGAAGAAAAAATGAAATATTTACAAATTGGCATGGCTCACCGTGGTCGTTTAAATGTTCTAACACACGTTGTAAACAAACCATATGCTATGATGTTTGCTGATTTTGCTCATGTTCCAAATGATTATTTCTTCCCAGAAGATGGATCTTTAGAAATCTCTAAAGGTTGGACTGGTGATGTGAAATACCATATGGGAGCTACACATACAAAAAAATCTGGTTTAAAAGTTAAACTAGCTTATAACCCATCTCACTTAGAAGTAGTAAGTCCAGTGGTAACGGGAGCTGTACGTGCTGCACAAGAAGATACTTCAAAACCTGGTCATCCAACTTTTGAAGCGAAAAAAGCTTTATCTGTTTTAGTACATGGTGATGCAGCATTCGCAGGTGAAGGGATCGTTCAGGAAGTATTTAACTATGCAAATACACAAGGTTTCACAACAGGTGGATCTGTTCATATCATTTCAAATAATATGATTGGATTTACAACTGAACATTACGATTCACGATCAACTCGTTATTCTTCGGATGTAGCAAAGGGATACGGTATACCTGTAATTCACGTGAATGCAGATGATCCAGAAGCAGTTATTCAAGTTGCTCGATTTGCATTTGAATATCGTCAAACTTTTGGTAAAGACATTTTAGTAGATTTAATTGGATATAGACGATTTGGACATAACGAAACAGATGATCCAACAGTTACTAATCCTTTAACATATTTAATCGTTGCAAAACATCCTACAGTTCGTGCACTTTATGGTGAAAAACTAGCAAATGAAGGTATTGTAACTGCTGATGAAGTGAAGAAGATTGATGAAGAAATCTATGCACAGATGCAAGCTTCTTATGATCATGTTAAGCAAGTTGGGAACGAAAAAGGTCATCATTTAGAAATTGAAATGCCAGAAGCTGTGAAAAACAACTATCCGGTTGTTGATACTACTGTTTCTAAAGAAGACTTGCTTCAAATAAATAACGAACTTATAGCTTGGCCGGAATTTTTCGAACCACAAAATAAACTTGCGAAAATTTTAAATAAACGCACTGAAGCGATTGAAACTGGTAAAATTGATTGGGGCCATGCAGAAACTTTAGCATTTGCTGCCATTTTACGTGATGGTAATCCGATTAGAATTACAGGTCAAGATGCACAACGTGGAACATTTTCTCAACGTCATTTAGTTCTTCACGACAAAAATAACGGTTCAGAGTTTGTACCATTGCACAATATTTCGGATTCAAAAGCATCATTCTCAGTATATAACTCACCATTAACTGAGGCAGCAATTGTTGGATTCGAGTATGGTTACAATTTAGAAAATGACAAAGCGTTAACGATTTGGGAAGGTCAATTCGGTGACTTTGCAAACATGGCTCAAATCATGTTCGATAATTTCATTTCTTCAGCACGCTCTAAATGGGGTCAAAAAACGGGTCTAGTTTTACTTTTACCAAATGGTATGGAAGGTCAAGGTCCAGAACACTCATCAGCACGTATTGAAAGATATTTACAATTATCAGCTGAAAATAACTGGATTGTTGCGAACTGTTCAAGTGCAGGTAACTACTTCCACTTGTTACGTCGTCAGGCAAAAATGCTAGGAACTGAAGCAATGCGACCTTTAGTAGTAACTTCACCTAAATCTTTACTACGTCATCCTTTAGCAGCAGCTTCAATTGAAGAATTATCTGAAGGTGCATTCCAAGAAGTAATTGAACAACCAGGTTTAGGCAAAAATGCAAAAAAAGTAGAGCGAATTCTAATAGGTTCTGGTAAAGTAACAATTGATTTAGCAGAACATGTGAAAGATGGAAAAGGCTTTGATAATACTCACATTCTACGTGTTGAGCAATTATATCCATTCCCATCAGATAAATTATCTGAGATCATTGAGAGATACCCTAATGTTAAAGAAGTTAGATGGGTACAAGAAGAACCTAAAAACCAAGGTCCATGGAAATATGCTTTAGAATATTTATTAGATGTGGCGAATGGTAAAAAACTTAAATATGTAGGACGTCCTGAAATGTCTTCAACATCTGAAGGAGATATGGATTCACATAAAATTGCACAAGCGAAAGTTATAGAGGACGCTTTTGCAGAATAATTGTTGTAAAATATATACATGACTACTATTATCTAGTAGTTTCATCACGTATGACATCAACCATACGTGTTATATAAAAGGAGGATATGGTTGTGGCTGACATTAAAGTCCCTGAATTAGCAGAATCGATTACAGAAGGTACAATCGCCCAGTGGGTTAAAAAAGTTGGAGACCGCGTAGAAAAAGGCGAATTTATCGTAGAATTAGAAACGGATAAAGTAAATGCAGAAATTATTTCTGAAGAAGCAGGTGTTTTAACTCAAATACTTGCTGAAGAAGGAGATACAGTCCTTGTTGGTCAAGTAATTGCTGTAGTTGAAGCAGGGGAAGGAGCAGCACCTGCACCACAAGCAGCTGAAGCACCAAAAACGGAGGAAACACCAGCACCAGTAGCTCAACCTGCAGCACCAGCACCGGTAGCTCCTGTCTTAGAAGAAACAACAAATGATCGTGTTGTTGCATCTCCAGCAGCACGTAAGTTAGCACGTGAAAAAGGTATTGATTTAGCTAGTATTTCACCTGTAGATCCACAAGGTCGAGTACGAGTACAAGATGTTGCAGCTCATGGTACAGCACCAGCTGTTGCGCCAGTGGCTCCTGTAGCAACAACTAATGGTCCAGTCGTATTCACACCAGCAGCAAATTCTGATCGTGTAACAATTGAAAAAATGAGTCGTCGTCGTCAAACAATTGCTAAACGATTATTAGAAGTAAAACAATCAACTGCAATGTTAACAACGTTCAACGAAATTGACATGACAAATATTATGGCATTGCGTAAACGTAAACAAGAAGAGTTTGTAAAAGCGAACGATATCAAACTTGGCTTCATGTCATTCTTTACAAAAGCAGTAGTTGCAGCACTTAAAAAATATCCATACGTAAATGCGCAAATCGTTGAAGATGAAATTCATTTAAATAACTTCTTCGATATCGGTATTGCAGTATCAACTGAAGAAGGTTTAGTAGTTCCAGTTGTACGTGATGCAAACAGCAAAAACTTTGCAGAAATCGAAAAAGATATCGCGAACTTAGCGCAAAAAGCACGCGACAAAAAATTAGGCTTAAATGATATGGCTGGTGGATCATTTACAATTACGAATGGTGGAGTATTCGGTTCATTAATGTCAACACCAATTATGAACGGTACTCAAGCTGGTATCTTAGGTATGCACTCCATTGTAAATCGTCCAGTTGCAGTAAATGGGGAAGTACAAATCCGTCCAATGATGTATGTAGCATTATCTTATGACCACAGAATTATTGATGGTAAAGACTCAGTTGGATTCTTAAAAACGGTTAAAGAATTAATCGAAAACCCTGAAGACTTATTATTAAATTCTTAATTATTAATAGTTAATAACGTAAACCTAGCGCAGATGAGTCGCTAGGTTTATCTTTATTTACATTAATTGAACTATAGATCAAACTCGTCTTATATTTGAATATTCTGAAAATATATTATTAATTATGTATTGACAGTAAATTGATAATATCGTACTATATTTATAGTTAATTTAATAGTAAACCTCACTTCTTTTGTGAGGTAGAGGCGCGATATTTATTAGTTTTTCATAGAGTTTGAGCAAGCCATGAAGTGAAAAAGAAGGAAATATCGCCGAAGCATGTAATAGGCTCAATATTTCATGCTGGGTCTGTAGTGAATAATTGCAGAACTGTCTTAAGTAGTATTTTTCCCAATCTACTTAAGTTGTGCTATCTCAAATGGGAGATTTTGAGGATTTGGGTATTTAACAAAATGCGACCTAGATTCATCTAAGGTCTATTTTTTTTTCTTAAAAGTTACCCATACTAAAATAACAAGGAGAGATAAAACATGAAAAAGAAATTAGCATTATTGCTTACAACATTTTTTGCTATTCTAGTTTTAGCAGCATGTGGTACAAGTGAAGATGCTTCTTCATCTACTGAAACAGAAAATACAGAAGGTACTGAAAGTACTGAAACAAATGGTGTATTTAAAGTAGGATTAGAAGCTGGGTACCCTCCATTTAACTGGACTCAACAAGATGATTCAAATGGGGCAGTAAAAATTCAAGGTTCTGAGGAGTATGCAGGTGGATACGATGTAGAAATCGCGAAACGTGTTGCAGAAGCTTTAGGAAAAGAATTAGTCATTGTCAAAACAGACTGGGATGGTTTATTACCAGCTCTACAAACAAATGTTATTGATGGAATCATTGCAGGTATGAGCCCAAGTGAAGAACGTAAAAAGGCAATCGACTTTTCGGAAAATTATTATACAAGTGAATATGTTATTGTAACAAGAGCTGATGGTAATTATGCAAATGCTAAAACTTTAGAAGATTTTGCAGGAGCAAAAATTACTGCTCAATTAAATACAACTCACTATGAAGTAATTGATCAAATTCCAGGTGTTCAAAAACAACAAGCAATGAACGACTTCACTGCAATGCGTGTAGCTTTAAGTTCTGGTGTAATTGATGGTTATGTTGCTGAAAGACCTGAAGCTATTTCATCTACAACTGCAATCCCTGAATTTACTTTTTCTGATTTAGAAGATGGTTTTGAAATCTCTGAAGCTGAGGCTGCTATTGCAATCGGACTTCGTAAAGGTGACGAAAACTTAGAAAAAATTAATGAGGCAATCGCCAATATCTCAGAAGAAGAACGTCAAGAATTAATGGATGCAGCTATTCAAAATCAACCAGCTGCTAACTAATATATATTTTATTGACACTGATTACTGTTAAAAGTAATCAGTGTCCCACTTTTAAAGCAACGGAATGTTGTTAGGAGGATATTTATGAGTTTAGAGTCATTACTCTCAATTTTACAGGACAATTGGCCAAGTTATCTACGTGGCGCCTATATGACTTTAATAATTGCAATTGTTAGTACAATTATTGGTGCTCTTATCGGATTATTTATTGGGATTATGCATACTATTCCACTACAAAAAAAATCTTTTAAATCGATAATATTAAAAATCATTAACTTTATTCTATCGACTTATGTTGAAATCTTCCGTGGTACACCAATGATTGTACAAGCAATGGTTGTATTTTATGGTATAGCAGCTTATGGCTATGTAATGGATACATTTATTGCGGGGGTTTTAGTTGTATCGTTAAATACAGGTGCTTATATGGCAGAATACGTTCGTGGAGGAATTGTATCCATCGATAAAGGGCAATATGAAGCAGCTGAAGCTATTGGTATGAGTCATTTCCAAACAATGGTTAATGTAATATTACCACAAGTAATTCGAAATATTTTACCTGCTACAGGTAACCAATTAATTATGAACATTAAAGATTCTGCTGTATTAAGTGTCATTAGTGTTACTGAATTATATTTCTCTGCATCTTCAGTTGCCGGTGCAACATTTAAATTTGCAGAACCATTCTTAATTGCATGTATGATGTATTTAATTATGACCTTCGCTGCTTCTCAATTATTACGTTTCATTGAGAAGAAACTAGATGGACCAAAAGACTATAATTTTCAACAAGAAAAAGAAGTCGCGTAGGGGGTTAAATGATGGAAAAAGTTATAGACATTAAACATTTAAATAAATCATTTGGAAATCATGAAGTTTTACGCGATGTAAATTTTTCAGTTGCCAAAGGTGAGGTAGTTTGCCTAATCGGATCGTCTGGTTCAGGTAAATCAACTTTATTACGTTGTATTAATTTGTTAGAGACACCAACAGGTGGGGAAATTATCTATAAAGGTGAAAATATATTAGATAAAAACCATGATATAAAACAATACCGTACTCATTTAGGTATGGTGTTCCAAAGCTTTAACTTGTTCAATAATCATAATGTCCTGAAAAATTGTGTCGTTGGGCAGCAAAAGGTTTTAAAACGTTCTAAAGCTGAGGCTGAGCGTAATGCTTTAAAGTATTTAGAATTAGTTGGTATGGATAAATATATTAATGCAAAGCCTAGTCAATTATCAGGAGGTCAAAAACAACGTGTTGCGATTGCAAGAGCACTTGCTATGAATCCTGATGTAATGCTTTTTGACGAACCTACATCTGCTTTAGACCCTGAAATGGTAGGGGAAGTATTAAAGGTTATGCGTAAACTTGCAGAAGAGGGAAATACAATGTTAATTGTTACGCATGAAATGGAGTTTGCGAAAGAAGTTTCTGATCGAATTGTTTTCATGGATAAAGGGGTCATCGTTGAAGAAGGACCACCGAGCCAAGTACTTGTAGATCCAAAACACGAACGTACAAGAGAGTTCTTAAAACGTACTTTAAAATAATTTTTCATAAAAAGACAAATCCTGTTTATACTTTTAAGGGGATTTGTCTTTTTAACTTCTAGAATTCCATTCAGAAATAATTATGAAGACAACTGCAAAGATAATGGCGATTACAAAAAACCATGTCGGTACTGAACCAAATGACATATAAACATCTACCTTTCGAACTAAAGTTAACTCTAATATAACATTTTTTGTTATGTAATAGATAAAATTTCACAAATAAGTGGAAATCGTTTAAAATATAAAATAGAATTGAATCCGTATGAAAGTAAAAGTGAGGTAAATTTGATGTTAAATTTAAAATGGAAAGAAGCTCCAACTATACGTAAAGTTAAATGTGTAAATACAAATGCTGAGAAATATTTAGTTTCAAACGTTTTAACTGTAGGTAAAGAATATGATGTTAAAAATGAAACAGAAGAATTTATCTTTGTCATTGACAACACTGGAAAAGTGGGCGGTTACTATAAAGATTATTTTGAATCTGGAGAATAATATAGTTAAACACGACAATGAAATATTGTCGTGTTTTTTTAATTAGACGTTAAATTCCCTACATTTAATTCTATTTGTGCTTGTTGTTCATTGCTTTCAGCCTGTAATCTTAATGTTTCTTCAATCGACTCTATTAATTGAATTTGGGTTTGTTTAAATGAATCTACATCTGCATGTGTAATCAATTTTCTCTTTTTTGAATCATTAGCAGTTGCACTCATCATTTTTGCATTCTTTCGAATCATTTCATCTGAAATATCCATTAACCGTTGTCCTGTTGAGTTAAGATGTCGTTGATTGTTAATATTAACAAGTATTGAAATTTGGGTTTGCCATAATGGAATTGTTGTCAGGACAGATGTTTGTATTTTTTCAACTAACAATTGATTTGTTCTCTGAATTAGTCTAATTTGCGGTGCGGATTGGATAGCAATTTCGCGAGATAATTGTAAATCATAAATACGTTGATCTAACCATTCGATTGCCTGGTTTAGATCATCTAATTTTTGTTTTCTAATCAAATCATTATATTCAACCGCTTCATTTTGATATTGAGGTAACGCTTTCGTTAATAGCTCCTGTTTTTTCAATTGCCCTGCAGCAATATATACATTGATATTATGATAATATTCTTCATTTAATCGATACAGCTCATCAAGCATATTGATATCAGCTAGTAGACCCTTTTGAGCATGTAAAAGTTGAATACTTAGCCGGTCTATTTGTACACTCAGTCTTTTGAAATGTGAAATTTGTTCTTGGATTGTCGTTTTGTTTCGGTTAAATATTTTTGCAATAAACCCTTTATTATTTTCAATTAGTGAATCAGGGTTAATCTTCTCAAGTTGTTCCATTAATTTAAACAAAACATCACGAATCGGTGATGTATCATTTCGTTGAACTTGGACAAGTAGGTTATTCGTAAAGTGCTTTAATTTTGTTTGTGCTTCTACACCGAATTGAAGAATCGATTCATATTGAGAAGTATTCAGATTGCTGGCTAGTTTTAAAGCACTTTTTTTATTTAGTTCAGTCAATTCTGTAAACACGATTGGTAGGCTATCTAAATTCTCCGGTTTAAACATCTCTTCATTAGAAACATCAAAAAAAGAGCTCGTACTATTCGGTTTAGAAGTTTGTTCGAAGCTCTTTTTTTGTGTCATTCATTGTCACCTCTGTATTTTAATTGCTGTCGATTTTTCTCGTTTTCCAGTTTTGCATAATCTAATTCCATTTTTAAATACTCTAAATCAGATTCTAAAGCAGATTTCAAATCACTTTCCATTGTTTCATGAAGGTCCTTTAGTGTTTTACGTGTATCTTCTAATGCAAGGTGTACTTCCATATCCTTTAGCTGTTGTTGCGTAAGTAATGTATATTTACTAGTTAGTTCAACAGCTGAAGGCAAATGTGAATAGAAGAAGTCTTGTACGGAATAGAATTTTTGTGGATTTGTTTGTACAATATTTAAAATTCTACGTGCTAATTTGGTCATTTCATTTAAGATTTTAAAAGAGCTAATAGAGCGTACCTTCACGTATTGTTGTGTTAATGAAAAGATATGACTTCTTGCTTGTTTTAACTGTGATTCAATATGATTTAACTCAGAACGCGTTAATCCGAGTTGTTTACTTTTTTTCGTTTTCTGAATAAATTTTATCACTTTATTACTAACGAAATAGGTCAATATTGATATTAACGGCACGATAATGATGCCTAAATCAAAATTTATCACAGTTAGAATAAATACGGTAAAACTAAATAAGAAATTAAATGCATGTCTAGTGATAAAATTCATTGCCCCGAGCATAATCGTACCCCCTATGTTTGTATAGTTTATATACGTAATATAGTTCTAAAAAGTTTCAGGTAAGTAAGGTTATTTATAGTATATGTTACAACTTTCGTTTCGTTTTATAAAATATAATGAACTACTTCATCTAACAAAAGAATAGGCTCTTTTTATTGGGTTAAACAAGATTGATTTTGAAAGAGGAATAGCCTTTTAAATGTTTGGAACGTTCAATGGTACATTGTTCCTTTAATAAAACGCCATTTTGGATAAATCGAATAAATTCTTGTATAGAAGTCTTTTTACCTTCCAGCTCAATTTCGTATTGAGATTGTTGATTTTGAATGCAATATCCTTTAAGGCTAAGATCAATCGCCCATTTATGAATTAGCAAGGGAGATAGAGCGCCTGATTTTTTTATATGGAAATGGATATTTTCATGTTTAGTCATACTAATCATTCCTCTATGAGCTATAATTCTTAACTATTTTAGTTACTAAATATTTAATTAATAAACGTATTTTAGCATACTTAAAGTTCTGAAAATAGACATTTCATTTTGGTTTGATAAAATACAATGTAAGAGAAAGAGGGGAAAAGATTTAAATTATGTACAAAATCATTTATATGATAGCAGATTATGAGCCTTGGTGGCAATTTGACGGTTGGGAAGAAACGATTGTTTCAACGGAAGAATTTGAAACTGAACAAACATTTCTTCAAGCTTTAGATGCAAAACTAAAAACCTTTCGTGAAGTTTATTCTAATGAAAAATCAAAGGATGATAGATTTTACGCTTTCTGGTCGGATGAAGAAAGTGAATACTGTGAAGCATGCGAGGATGATATTCAAATGTTTCATGGAATTATAGTAGAAAAAAATATAAAACATGAATAGTCAATTTACTGAAAAAAATGAAAATTTTATAAGTACTGAATAAATTTGTTTGACAAGGTGTAAAATGATGGTATAATGAAAATAACAATAAAAATTGCTTGACCGGATACAAATGATTCACATATTACAAAGAGTGATCGGTGTTATGTCGGTACTCTTCGTAATATGTGAATTTTTTTATACGGATCATTAAGTGGTTTATTGTTAACTTTAATTTTTTTTGGAGGTTTTTTTAAATGAAACAAGGTACAGTAAAATGGTTTAACTCAGAAAAAGGTTTTGGATTCATCGAAGTTGAAGGTGAAAACGACGTATTCGTACACTTCTCAGCTATCCAAGGTGAAGGTTTCAAAACACTTGACGAAGGTCAAAAAGTGGAATTCGAAGTTGTAGATGGCAACCGCGGACCACAAGCTGCTAACGTTGTAAAACTTTAATTTTTTATAATCGTTAAATCCAGAGGCATTCTACTCAGAATGCCTCTTTTACTATATAAATGTGGGATACCAGAATTATTATCTATTCTCAATCTTTTCAAGTGTCGAAGTGACGATAAAATCTTCTTCTCCATCTATTTGCATGATTGATTCTCGTTTAACTTCACCAAAACCTTCAACGAAATATCTCCTATTAATAAAATCCTCAGTAGTTTCTTCTAATACAAAAACATCCTCAAAGGTTTGAAAGGGTGTTTCAAGTGTTGTTTCGACTTCTGTAATTTCCCAACTTCCAAATACTTTACCTAATTCGATTGGCCCATTTAGATATGTTTCAATTGATGGAAGACTATCTAGCTCAATTGATAGTAGGGTATTGTAATTCGGAAGGGGAGTCATCTACTATTTCATTGTATATTTGGTCAACTTTATTTTGTTCGTCTGCAATACGATAGATTTTTAAAATGACTGCCCAACCATTATTTTCTGTTAGTGCAACATAACGATCTGATAACCATTTAGTATGAACAGTATAAGAAGCATACTCGTTCCCATAACCTTGAAAATAAGCCGTAGAATCATCTTGCAAAAAGAACTTTGTCAAATTAATCTTATCGGCTTCGTTACTATCTAAATAGTCATTAGATGAATCCTGCTCGTCTGAATTTACATTATTTGTTTGAGTTGTTGTTTCGTTTAATATATCTTCTGATGTGGGTTTTTCAGTATTTGCTTGATCATTGGTATATGCAGATAGAAAGAGTAGTGAAAGACTAAGAAGTATCTGTTTCATATGAATTCTCCTTTTTAACTATCATATTCCGTATTATTTTACATAAATACTCAAATATTCAGCCATCAAACAACTATTTATAATTTTCAATAATAATATTATGTTAACTTATTTTACGGATTAAAAAAACGGTAGGGAATACCTACCGTTTTAAAACTCTTACTTAATTCCTTGAGCTTCTTTCCATTCAAGGAATTCGTCATAAGTTAATTGCTTATCTAAAATTGTACCGTCTTCTTGAATTTCAATGACACGGTTAGCAATTGTTTGAATAAATTGATGGTCATGAGATGTGAAAATCATCGCACCTTTAAAACGGATTAACCCTTCGTTAAGAGCTTGGATGGATTCTAAGTCTAAGTGGTTAGTCGGTTCATCTAATAATAGAACGTTTGAGTTTGAAAGCATCATTTTTGATAACATACAACGAACTTTTTCTCCACCTGAAAGAACAGAAGGGGATTTTTTTACTTCTTCACCAGAGAATAACATACGACCTAAGAAACCGCGCAAGAAGCTTTCTGTTTCATCTTCTGGAGAATATTGACGTAACCATTCAACTAATGTTTTTTCTGATCCTTTGAAGTATTTATCATGATCATTTTCGAAATAACTTTGTGAAGTTGTAACGCCCCATTTAAATGTACCGCTTTCTGGCTCACGTTGTTCCATTAAAATATCCATTAAAGCTGTTTTAGCCAATGGGCTACCAAGTAACACAATTTTATCTTCTTTGTTCATCATAAAGCGAACATCTTTTAATAAGACGTCACCTTCATGACTTGCAGATAAACCATCAACTGTTAATACATCGTTTCCAATTTCACGTCCAATTTGGAAGTTGATAAAAGGGTACTTACGGCTAGAAGGTTTAATATCTTCAAGTTCGATTTTATCTAACATTTTTTTACGTGAAGTTGCTTGGCTCGATTTAGAAGCGTTGGCGGAGAAACGAGCAACGAACGCTTGTAACTCTTTAATTTTTTCTTCTTTTTTCTTGTTTTGATCTTGAGCCATTTTAAGTGCTAATTGACTAGACTCGTACCAGAAATCATAGTTCCCAACATAAATTTGGATTTTAGAGAAGTCTAAATCCGCAATATGCGTACAAACTTTGTTTAAGAAGTGACGGTCATGGGAAACAACAATTACTGTATTTTCAAAGTTAATTAAAAACTCTTCTAACCATTTGATTGCCTTTAAATCTAAATGGTTGGTAGGCTCATCAAGTAAAAGAACATCAGGTTTACCAAATAAAGCTTGAGCTAGTAATACCTTCACTTTGTCTGAACCTTCTAAGTCCGCCATTTTCATGTAATGAAGCTCATCACCAATGCCTAAGCCATTTAGTAGTGTGGCAGCTTCTGAATCTGCTTCCCAACCGTTTAGGTCTGCGAATTCACCTTCTAATTCGGCTGCACGCATACCGTCTTCGTCAGAAAAATCCTCTTTCATATAAATCGCGTCTTTTTCTGCCTTTACTTCCCATAGACGTTTGTTACCCATTACGACAGTATCAATAACGTTATATTCATCGTACTCGAAATGGTTTTGTTTAAGCACTGATAGACGTTCATCTTTACCCATTGAAACATGACCTTCTTGGGGTTCAATTTCACCAGATAATATTTTTAAGAAAGTAGATTTACCAGCACCATTTGCACCAATTAGACCATAACAGTTTCCAGGTGTAAACTTAATATTTACATCTTCAAATAGTTTACGATCACCATATCGAAGACCTACATTACTTACTTGAATCATGTAAGTTCCTCCTTTTTAACATCTTTATTTTTTCATTAGAGTATGAAAAATTCCTAAATAATGGAGTTTCTCTATTTATACACATAATTTAAATTATACCATGTAGACATAATATTTAAAACAAAATCAATTGCTGCAAGAATAGATTGTATGATCGTATTTAATCTACATGATGAGAAAATGACAACCTATTTCCAATGCGTATGGAGAAATTCATCTCGCCCAGATTTCGTTCGATCTTCTTTATAGTACTCCGGCTCTTTTTTGTAAAAATCTTGATGATAATCTTCAGCTTCGTAAAACTTAGTAGCTTCAACTATTTTTGTTACGATTGGTTTTTTAAATTTTTTACTTTCTTCCAAAGTTGTTTTTGAGCTTTCTGCTAACATTTTCTGTTTCTCACTATGGTAGAATATAGCAGTTCGATATTGTGATCCACGGTCGTGAAATTGGCCACCTTCATCCGTTGGGTCAATCTGCATCCAAAAAATATCTAACAGTTTCTCGTATGGAAAAATAGTAGGATCGAACTCAATTTGAACTACTTCATAATGTCCCGTATTACCCGTTTTCACTTGTTCATAGGTTGGATTTGTAATCGCTCCCCCCATGTAACCTGATGTGACTTTATGTATACCGTCCCATTCATCAAATGGTTTTACCATGCACCAAAAACAGCCTCCAGCAAATGTTGCTTTTTCCAAATAATTTCCTCCTCAATGATTAAAATAACTATCATTTTATCATCCTAATTTTAAGAGTACAAATAATTTCATTTTAATGATAACAATGTTATTTCATAACTAGGGAAAATATTTTCATTATGGAATATATATGAAGTAATATAAGTTAAGGGGTTTATATATGGAAGAAAATCAACTTCACGAGTCACAACCATCAAGAAAACATAATAGAAGGAGGAGAGCAAGAAAAGGAAGAGTAGTTTTCATTTTATTATTCATAATAGTCATTTCTATCGTTACATATATCATATTCCAATATAGAAGTGGGCTAGAATTAGCGAGCGTTACTAAAATGCACGAAGAATCTTTTATACCGGACGAAGCAATCGATCATATAACCAATTATTTGATTATTGGTATTGATACGAGAGGTGAAGAACAATCACGCTCAGATACAATGATGTTGCTCTCTATTAATAATTCATCCAAAGAAATAAAGCTTGTATCTTTCATGCGGGATATTTATGCAGAAATACCTGGTTATGAATCATATAAGTTAAATACTGCTTATTTTTTAGGAGGAATACAATTATTAAAAGATACAATTTCAACAATGTTCGAAGTACCCATTCACCACTATGCACTGATCGACTTTAAAAGTTTCGAATCACTAATTGATATTTTATCGCCTGAAGGTATTGAAATGGAAGTAGAAAAAGATATGTCTGCCCATATTGGTGTATCCCTCAAAAAAGGAGTTCAAAAACTGAATGGAAAAGAATTACTAGGATATTCAAGATTTAGACAGGACGAGGAAGGTGATTTTGGACGTGTGGAACGTCAACAAAAAGTGATTGAGGCAATAAAAAATGAATTATTATCCCCAACAAATATATTAAAACTCCCAAAACTGTTGGGTGCTGCTCAAGGATATGTAACGACAGATATGAGTACAGCCGAAGAAGTTAGCACGGCACTATCCATTGCTTTAGGTGGGGAGATTGACATCCAAAAATTGACTATACCAGTGGAAGGTACTTATAGCTTTGCGTATTATGAGCATGCTGGTTCAGTCATTGAAATTGATAAAGCGGCTAATAGGAACTTTTTACACGAATTTATAAATTTTAATAAATAAGTAAAGTTTTTCATTATATTATCATGATAAAATAGAATAAATAGTTATTCGACGTTTTTTGCGAGGTGGTCTTTTGGAAAGAGAGAGGGAAAAAGGGGATAGTAGAGGTTTACCGAAAGAAAGATCGAATTTTTTTTCAACAAAGTTCATTCGTTTTTTAGGTGGTAAAAATTTATTATTCACATTGATTGCATTATTGTTAATAGGTTGTATTGTATTCATATTTGATACCGTGTCATTCATTTTTTACCCATTTCAAGTATTGTTTGAAGTAGTCATACTACCAGGCGTACTTGCAGTTATAGCATATTATCTATTAAAGCCGTTTTTACGAATTCTAGTAAATTGGAGAGTACCTCGCGTTTGGGGAATTTTCATTTTATATTTAATAGTCCTTGGTCTACTTACACTACTTGTTGTGGCAGTTTTTCCGTTTTTAAGAGACCAGTTGAAAAATTTGTTAGAAGAGTTTCCAAATTACTTTATGTCAGTTACTGGTAATATTATAACTTTCTTAAATAATTCTAGTTTCAACGAGATCTTTGAGAGATACAATTTTGATTATGATGCGGTTATAACTGATATCACAACCGGTTTTGCATCTTCAGTGCAAGCAACATTTACGGTTCTTGCATCCGGTGTCGCATCAGGAATTACTGGCTTTGTGTCAAAATTAACAGGAATTGTATTATCCCTTGTAACAGTACCCTTTATTTTATTTTATTTATTGTATGAGGGTGAAAAGCTTCCAAAATTTATTTTGAAAATTTTACCACCACGTGCGAGAAATGAAGCAAGTCAAGTAATGAAAGAAGTAGATAAGCAAGTTAGTTCTTATATTCAGGGACAAATTTTAGTGTCAATTTGTATTGGGGTAATGATGACAATTGGCTTTTTAATTATTGGTTTAGAGTACGCCTTTGTTCTAGGGTTCTTAGCCATGATTACAAGTGTTGTACCGTATTTGGGTCCCGCAATTGCAATTACACCTGCAATTATTATTGCATTAGTAAATTCGCCATTCATGTTACTTAAACTAGTCATTGTATGGACAATTGTACAATTAGTTGAAGGTAAGTTAATTACTCCGAATATTATGGGGAAATCTTTGTCAATACATCCAATTACAATAATATTTGTTTTGTTAACTGCCGGATCTTTATTTGGTGTTGCTGGGGTCATTTTAGGTATACCAACATACGCAATCTTAAAAGTCGTTGTATCACATATGTATCGTTTACTTAAAAAACGCTATAACCGATTTGAAACAGACCCTTCAAAACGATTTGAAGTTTAACTTGCTTGATTTATTCTAAAAAGGTAGAACATAACAAGTTATCAATATGCTAAAGCACATATTACATTGTTTTACGGCAACCTTTAAGTTGTCGTTTTTTTAAAGTGAGGATCATTCTAACCATACTTAGACAACTCGTTTTATTGGTAGAATCTAAATGTTTTAGATGTAGTTCAAAATCGAAAGAAATTGCGTAAAAAAACTAGTTGCTTCACGATTTAGTGAAACAACTAGTTACTATATATGTTCCGTTAAGAAAGTTGAATATGTTAAATAGATAATGTTTTTAATTTTTCAATTGCTTTTTGTAAAGCTTCGACTGGTTGAACTAATGCTACACGTACGTAACCTTCACCTTCAGAACCAAATTCCGTTCCTGGTACCATAATGACACCTGTTTGTTCAATCACTTTAAATGCAAATGCTATACTATCGAGTTCATAAGGATATTTAGCCCAGACAAACATTCCGCCATTTGATGGTGCAATCTCCCACCCAAGGTCGATTAAACCTCCTGTTAATACATCATGTCGTTCTGCAAATATTTTTCGTAAGTTTGCAGTAATTTCCTCGGCATGGTCAAGAGCAAGAGCAGCTGTTGATTGAATTGGGTCAAAAATACCAAAATCAAGGTTAGACTTTAATTGATGGATAATCTTGATCATTTCAGCGTTACCAACAATGTAGGCAACCCGTGCACCAGCTAGACTGAAGCTTTTGGATAATGAGTTAATTTCTAATCCAACTTCTTTTGCCCCTGGTGTTGCAAGAAATGTAATTGGTTGATCACCAGTAAAATAAAATTCGGAGTATGCCGCATCATGTAACACAATAATATTATATTTTTTAGCAAACTCTACAACTTCAGCGAAATATTCAAATGATGGGGATGCGGGTACAGGGTTTCCTGGCATATTCAATATAAGTAGTTTTGCTTGCTGCGCTATTTCCTCAGGGATTGCTTTTAAATTCGGAACAAAACCTCTTTCTTCGTCAAGAGGTATGTAGTAGCTTTTTGCACCAGCTAATTTGATTCCTGCTTCATATGCAACATAGGATGGATTGGTAGTTAAGACAATATCGTCTGGATTACAAAATGCAACTGGTAAATGGACGAGGCCTTCTTGCGAACCAATTGTTTGTATTACTTCAGTATAAGGATCTAAATTAACTCCGTTCACTCTTTTATAATATCTTGCAACAGCTTCTTTAAACTCATTAGAAGCTGAAAGAGTATATCCATAGGAAGAAGGTAATTTACTCAAATTCGAAAGATGTTCACGTAACATTTCATGAGGTGGTAAGTCGGGACTACCTAAACTTAAATCGATTAATTCAAGCCCTTTTTGTTGTTGTTCTTTGGCAAAAGCTTTTAATTGAGAAAAAATAGCGGGCTTAAACAAAGACATTTTCTTTGATGGTATTATATTCAATGTGTAACACTCCTTAAAGTCAAACAAAATATAAAACAAATTTTAACATAACTACATAGAATTTTCCTTATGAATTATTGACACTCGTAATAGCTTATCTCTATTAAGATAAACAAGAATAGTTGGGCCATACATAATAGTTGACCAAAATTTTATAGTAAGTGGATACTTATAGAAATCGTTCGTTCATGTAATAGCTAAAGGGAGAGGATTAAAACGGACATACGAATATGTAACTCGAAGTTTAAATAAACGTTATTACATTAAAAATTTTTTCTCTTCTATTATCATATGTATAATAGAAGCTAGTTTTAATAAATCAAATTAATAGTTCGGGGGATTGGTTGATGGATAATGCGGGTATTATTATTTTGTTAATTATTGGAATCGTTATATTATGGAAATTAACGAAAAAGCTATTATCACTTGCATTAATTGCAGTGTTAATTTACTTTGTTTATGTAAATTTTGATTCAATAAAAAACTTCATTCCTTATAATTTTAATTGAAAGAGACTCTATGAGTAGCAATCACTTTTGTTATTTTAGTAAACTATTAATTGAAGGAAACATAGAAAAGTAGGGATATTTGTGAACGTCTTGGAAAAAAATAAAACTAGCTTAATATTAGAAGGTGGAACTTTCCGTGCTGTTTTTACTGCTGGCGTGTTAGATGCATTTCTTGATCGTCAAATAATGATGCCTTATATTGTAGGGATTTCGGCGGGTGCTATTAGTGCGTGCTCGTATATTTCTAGGCAGAGAGAGAGAACTTATAGAGTTTTTGCGAATTATCGTCACGATAAACGTTATATAGGGTGGCAAAATTTTATTAAAGAGCGAAGTTTTTTTGGCTTGAATTTTGCCTATGATATAGTACCGAATCAGTTAGATAAATTTGATTGGGAGACATTCAAGTCTTATGAAGGGACTGTTCAATTTGGTGTAACAAATGCTAAAACGGGTCAAGTTGAATATATGAATGCACTTGAGATGGATAAAAGCTGTACATTATTACGTGCGACGTGTGCCATTCCTGTCATGTTTCCCGAAATTAAGATTGGAGACGAGCCATATTTTGATGGA
This sequence comes from Lysinibacillus timonensis, assembly GCF_900291985.1. Taxonomy (NCBI): domain Bacteria; kingdom Bacillati; phylum Bacillota; class Bacilli; order Caryophanales; family Bacillaceae; genus Lysinibacillus; species Lysinibacillus timonensis. The sequence continues at coordinate 105,005 of NZ_LT985980.1, forward strand.
GGGTTGGCTGACCCAATACCGATACATAAAGCGATTAGTGATGGTTACGAGAAACATGTGATCGTTTTAACGCGTCCAAAAGGCTATCGGAAACATACAGATCGACAAAGTAAGTGGACAATGAAACTTCTTAAAGCACGATATCCGCAATTAGTAGAAACAATGAAAAAGCGTGTGATACGTTATAATGAAACAATCGATTATATTGAGAAGTTAGAAAAACAAGGGAAAGCGTTTATTTTTAGACCTGAATTTGCATTACAAAGCCTAGAAAAAGACGTGAATGTCATGCGAAAAAGCTATGATATGGGGTATAAGCAAGCTGAAGAACATATGGATGATTTGATTGAGTTTTTAAATCTAAAATAATAAAGAAGGGGGAGGTAAGGTGTTACACCCCAAAAATTTAGAGGGAATCTAACTTTTGGGGACACTACTTAACTACCCTTCTTTTTTATTATTCGTAATTTACTTTATAATCTTCTGCACTAAACCAGTGTAATTGCTTTTCAAAAAGTTTTAAGAATATCAAATTTAAAATGATTGGAAGGGCAATAAATAGAGACACAGATAGTAAAATACTTTGTAAATTCCAACCAACGATATCTAAGTATTTTAAAGGGCCGACAAACCCTGCTAAACCAAATCCTGCACTATACGGTGTACCGACAATTTGGAATAGACCAGCTAATCCACCTAAAATTGCGGCTGTTAAAACCATTGGTACTGCAATTTTTGGTTTCATAAAGAAGTTTCTCATTTGAATTTTAGCTGAAGCAATATGCGCAAGCGCGGTTCCTAAGTTATTTGCACGATATGCTGCAATACACATTCCTACGCCAGAAGCGGCAACTCCAAGGTTTGCTGCACCTGCACCAACTCCTGAAATCATGATCACTGTAGCAACACCAATAGTTGAGATTGGCGATATAATTAACACAGAGAAAACCATTGCAATTAAGGCACCCATTAAAACTGGTTGTAATGAAGTTAAGTACATAATTCCTTCACCGATTAATAAAGATCCATCTTTTATATATGGTAGTATCATTAACCCTACAAGCCCCGGAATGAACACGGTTAAGGCAGGCATTAATAAAAGAGTCCAATCTTTCAATTTTTTATCTAAAAATTTTACAAATAAAACAGAAAGAGCAGCTGTAATACCTATATTGATAACAGTACCAATTCCCGCAATTGCAATTGAACCGTCTTCCATTACTGTTGTTACACCACTACCGATAAACGCAGCCAATCCAACAGATGTCATTTGAACAGGGCTAAGTTTAAATTGTATTCCAATTAATACGCCCATGATGACAGGAAGCAAGCTCATAATAATAATTGATGCTTGTAATACAGGTTGTAACCAAGGTGCATAAGGAATAATTAGTTTTAGTATTTCTCCAACAAGAGCGTTCGGTATTAGACAAACGACAATGCCTAAGCTCATTCCGGTTAATAATTTATTAAAAAAGTCTTTCATAATTCTCAAATCCTCTCTCTAGGTGATTTCTCAAAGATGATAGTAAGATTATTATATGATTTTAGAATAGTTTTTCAAGAGTTAAAATTCTGACAATATACCATCTAATAAGAAAATGTTATATATATTAGTGTAAAAACGTTTTCATTGAGAATAATATTTCATAATTAAAATAGATGAATTTTATCTCAATGGGAGACGAATGATCAATACATCGTTATCATGAATTTTAAATTAGTAAAAGTTGTTGATAAGTTTACAAACTTTATAGGAAAGAATAAAATTTATATGAAAAATATTCTACAGGTTATAAAGGAGAACTAGAAAATGTTAAAAACTGAGGTATTTACTCAATTAAAACAAGCAATGAAAGAGAAAGATGTCGTTGCAAAAGGAGTTTTAACTTTAATAAAGTCCGCTATAGATCTTGCTGAGAAAGAAAAAGGGTCAGAGCTAACTAATGAAGAAGAAATCGCAATCATCAATCGTGAAATTAAACAAACCAATCAGTCGCTTGATGGTGCAAAACAGGCAAGTCGTGAAGATTTAATTGAAAAAGAAGAAGCAAAACTAGCTATTTTAAAAAGCTTCCTTCCGAAACAATTAACTGAAGAAGAAATAATTCCTCTACTAACTGAAGCTGGAGTTACAAAGGGGATGAACATGGGCGATGCGATGAAAATTGCAAAACCATTGTTAACTGGAAAAGCTGATGGAGCTACTATATCTAAAGTTGTTAAATCCCTTATATAATATCTATTTATTAAACCCACGAGGATACTCGTGGGTTTAATTTTCTGAAAAGTCTATATTGACAGTAAAGGTTAACTGTACTATAGTAATGATACAAAGTTTAATCTGTTATAGTACAATTATGGAAGGGTGATTTATCATGTCTCAATATAAAGAGGGTTATGATTATTATGTATTTAAATGTGAGGAATTTGGGATTGAACCTATCAATTTTTACTTCTATATTACACAATTGTCGAAAGAACAATTAGATCTATACAATCAACAAGCTTTTGAATTAAAAGCAAAGTTGGTTAGCTAAGTTAAACATATTATTACAATCTGTCCAGACATCAACTTAATATTAATCATTTTTCAAACTAATTGAGAAAAGGATTTGTAAATGACTGATTTTAACTTGCTACTTTAATTACATACAAAAAAGAAACATCACAGCGGATGTTTCTTTTTTGTATGTGGCAAATTTGCCTTTATTCTTCTAATAAATTTTGAAGCTTTTCATATTCGTCATCGCCGACAGATTGATAGTATTGATATAATAAATCGGCATCAACTTTTAACGTGTCTCGATGGTTTAGATACATCTGTTCTGTTAAATGGCGGATAATTATCGGTACTGGTTTATTGTGATTAAAGCGATTTATGTACGCTTCAATGAATTCTTCTGATAATTCACACCACAAATTGTTACCGAGAGCTTCAAACTCAATATATTTTAAATGAGCTGTTAAGAACTCATCTGTTAAATACGGGTTAAATAAACATACGGAATGCCAATCCACAATCTCACGGTATCTATGTAACCAGTGCGGTTCTAGTACCGCGCTTAATAATGATAATTGTTTTTTTGTGTATAAATTTATAGACGCATCCATTTCTTTATTAGTCGGTTTTTTATAACCCATATCGTCATATATTTGACTGGCCAATGAAGGGATTCCTTTGACTAAATGTTCGCTACCAAACCATTTATTCAAACCACGGTCATATTCGAAAAACAGGAATTCAATACCTAGTTCTTCAACTTCGTCATCATCTTCCTCTAGCAAATCAATATAACCATATTCGCTGAAGTAGGTTTCATCTTCAATGAAAGTATCGATTTCATCTGCAAAGTGATCGTTAATTTCACATTTTTGCTCTCTTAGTTGTTCTACAATATATTTTTTAAAAGATGCTGATAAGCGAGATAATACTGGGTAATTATATTGTAACGTTGAAACATCCACCTGATTTAAATGATGTATTAAATATTTTTCTGATAATTGATCGCAAGCATAACAAACATAGGAAAAATCAATATAGTTTAAAAAAGGTTCAAAATCTGTCGGATGTAATCTCACAAGACAATAACGCCAATAACAATAGTCTTGAACAAATTGTTTTGAATACGTTGGGTTATTTTCTAATATTCGGTCCATATCAATATCGTCAATGATTGGTCCAACATACGAGGGAATTGATTTTACATCAAAGTCATCTGGAAAATGCAATTTCTCAAGAGATTTCTTAGGGTTAAATGTATTTTTTCTATTAATATGTGTTTTAAAACTATAGGACCCAATAGAGCCTCTCTCGTCTAGTAATATAAAAGCAAGTTCTTGTTTTTGATCACGGGTTAGTTTTACATTTTTCGGGAATTTAACTGAAGCAAAATACGTATCATTCGCCATGTCATAAAAGAATTTATAATCGCCTTCAGGAGTATACTCAGAGCGCGAATTGTTTTTTCTCCAATATAAAAGCGCACCATTTATCGGGGGATAATTAGAAAATTGAATATTAGCGATAGAAAATATATTATGTGAAAGCGAATCATCATAAACCGCTTTAATAAACTCAATATTTTTAATTTTAAGCATTTTATACCTCCATTAAAACTATTATATACTTTTGAGCAGAATATCCTAGTAAAAAGTATCTTAACTTTATAGAAAGATAGAAATTAATAGAAGAAAGTAGTATATTGAGTTTACATAATGTTATTATGTCAAAAAATATAGTTCCTTTATTATATGCTCCGCATTTAGAAATAATCGTTATATTTGTATATATATGCTTAACAACATTGAAAAAGAAAAAGACAGGTGACTATTGTCACCTGTTATTCCTGAACTGTATTTTGGTTAAACGGGGCAGTCTCATCATTATTTCGATTGCGACCACCAAAACCACCGAACATGGTAGATTGAGATGTCGTGACACCATCTTCATTTAAATAGGTTGTTTTGTCAGTAGTAGAGGATTCAAAATCGATTGAAAATGAACCATCGGAATAAGAAAAATCTTCACTAAATAAGCCATCTATCGCTTCACCATTTAATACTCCACCAGATTGTAGATTATATGTTTTTCCACTTTCAATCGTTGGTGTACTAATTAGGATCGATTGAAATTCTTTTTCTGGTGTAACCGCTAATATTCGTTCTCCATCTTCATTTTCTAAATAGATTGACGTTCCAGCAGATTGCATTTCATTATACGTCATTAAAACTGTAGATTGACTTGATTCAGATGAGATACTTTGAACCATGCCACTACTACCAGCTGCTATTAGGATACCACCTTCCAAATTAAATGACTGGCTATAATCTAACGAACCATTGCCTGAAGAAGTAGGTCCATATACTAACACAGTACCGCCAGTCATATGGATAGATGAATTTGAATCCAAACCATCACCGTTAGCGTTTACATATAGGTATCCACCTTCAATCAGAAGTTCTCCTGATTCAGCTTCCGTTGACTCTTCTGTATTTGTTATGTCATTTTCTGTATTCGATGATTCGCTGTTTGAAATTCCAGTAGGGCCCATTCCCATATGACCACCTGTTTCTTCAACATTTACATTAATTCCATCATCTTCAGCATTCAAATGAACTCGACCATCTGCAATTGTTATGTTTTGGCCTTCGATTCCTTCTAAACTTTTTTCGATTGTAATGTCTCCACCTAAAATTGATACATTTGAATCCGCATGAATTCCATCATCGCCCGTTAATATTGTCATTTTTCCGCCTGTTAATGATAGATCTTGATTTGAATGGAGTGCATCTTCTAACGAATCAATGGTTAATGTCCCACCGAGTATATTTATTTCTGTACCGGCTTTTATTCCTTTTGTACTGATCGTTTCTTCTGAAGTCGAATCTTCAGCTGATTGTTCAGTAGAAGAAGGGGGGTTAGTATTCGTGCTTGTCCCTGTACCTGACGTATTATCATTTTTCGGCATGCTTTCCATAGTTGGAGGTTGCATATTGGAACTCATACGGTTTTGTCTTGTTTCTTCCATGAGTTGCTCCAATTCTGAATGATCAACTATAATTGACTGTAATTCTTCAAAGGATTCGACATTTTCTAACTCAGACTTTAGTTCATCTGAAAGGTCAGCTCCTTCAAGCATCTGGTCAATCATTGATGAAATATCTCGAGTTTGCATATTACCGCCTGGCCCCATGCCACCACCCATCATTCCCATTTGTTCAGTAGATTCAATAATTTCTGGACTACCGCCACCTGCAATGATCGAATACTCTCCATCAATGACGTAAACGGTTTTCTCGGATTGAATTCCATCACCTTCAGCTTCTATTGAAAGTGTACCGCTTTGTAAAACAACGTGTCCTTTGTCTTCGTCCTCGTCGTTGGATGATTTTAAGCCATCACCTAAAGCCGTAATAGTAATGTTTGCATTTTTCATTGTAAATAGATCACGGCCAACAATTCCGTCATCCACAGCATCTACTTCGATTGTTCCACCTGTTATTAATAAATCATCGTTACTTGAAATTCCATCATTAAAATTAGATTTGACGATTAAAGTTCCTAAACCATTTATAGTTAGATCATCTTTACTAAAAATAGTCGAATCGGGTTCGTCACTATTTTCTTCCGTAGTTGTATATTCAATCCCATCTGTAAAAACATTTTCAGTTCCTTCTTCTAAAGAAATAACGGTCTTATCAGCTTGTTTGATATAAATTGGCGCACTAGTTGATGAATTGATTGATACGCCATCCAATATAAGCCTTACAATCCCTTTATCTTCTGCATCAACGATAATTTGTCCATCGGAAAGACTCCCTGATAGAACGTACGTTCCGGATGTTCGTATGGAAATTGTATTATCTGATATGATGACTCCGGTATTCTGTTCCACGCTTGCAGTGTTGTTATTTAAAGTAATGTTTGTCACTTCATCTGACTGCCAATCAATATATTCGTCCTCAGCTTGATAGTTAACGAGTTGGTTTAGTTCATCGGTATGTTCACTATTACTCGACGTACCATTACAAGCACTTAGCAACAGTAAAGAAACAACAGAACTCGCAAGGACATTCATATATTTTTTCATTTCAAAAGCTCCTTTATATAGTTTGTTCCCCATGTATTAAAACAGTGGGGAACTTTGTTTGTATTTCCTATTAAGCTGTAAAATTTCCATCATAACTTAGCATGATTGCAGAGTTAACTCCTTTAATATTTAAAATATCAGAGATTATTTGTGAATCATTTTCTTTTACTCGAACTTCGTAAGTCACTTCAATTTCCGCATCTTGAATCATTGATTTCGATTTTAAAGAATATTTTTTTGTTTTCTCATGCATCATTTTTTCAATTTCATCTCCAACTATAGAGTTTTCAAACTTTACTACTAATAAATACGGGTTTTCTACTTTGATTTTATTTGCAAATAGAATGATGACTAAACCAATAACAATGGAACCTGTAACAACTAGTGGAATAAATCCAGCTCCGCATAAAATACCTGTAGCAACAGACCAGAATAAATACATTAAATCCATTGGGTCTTTAATTGGCGTACGGAAACGAACAATTGACAAAGCACCTACCATACCAAGTGATAATAAGACGTTTTGACTAATTCCCATAATGACAAGGGCTGTAGCTAATGTCATGATAATGAGTGAAATATTAAATGAATGCGAGTATATAACACCTGTAAATGTTTTTTTGTAAATATAGTAGATAAATAAACCTATAAGAAAGGCTGCTCCTAAGCCAATCATTGAATCAGTTAACGAAAATGAAGTTGTCTTATCTAAAAAGCTTGATTTGAAAATATCAGTAAAATTTGTAGTATCCATTTTTTTCTCTCCTAATCTTCTATCCAAACATACGGCTTAATTGATATTTAGAATAAGCCTCTTGTCTAGTATCTGAAAGTTGTAATAAGTGTTTAATAACTTCGGGTAAATATTCATCATATTTGACTTCTAAAATGACTAAATCTTGTTCCAATACATCCACCATTGGTAAATTTTTATTAAACATGTCTGTATTGTAAAAGCTTGTTTGTACTTTCATATCAAAAGTAATTCGTACATTACCATACGGGTACATGAGCGCTTCACGTTCGTAATCAACAACCGTTTTTGGTCTAATTTGGCTGTAAATCATTTCATTGTACAAATCTCGAATAAGAGATCGTTCTTCATTTTCCATCCAAGAAATATCATTAGTACGTATCTTTTCATATTCAGAACGTGTTAATTTACATTTTGATTTAAACGTTAAATTATTTCGTTTACTCTTACGTTCCAAATGAATGACTTTATCGCTCTTTTCGTAAATTCGTACACGATATTTATCTCGATTTAAATAGCCTTCTTTTTTCTCATTCAAGATTTTATTATCCATATTGTCAAAGTAAGTGGAACGAATAAAATACTTTCCGTTTGGTCCAGCGTTTGAATCTCTCATCATGAAGTGTAACAATTTGTTACGTAATACGAAGTATTCAGCTTTTGATATGGCATGCTTTAACTCATTTCTTCCTTGCGGATTAAATGAAGTTTGAATAGGCATTATTTCTCCTCCTTTTTGTGAGTTTTATTTAGTTAATGTAAAGGCGTTAATTACGCAGTGTCGTTCGAACAAATCCTAGTTTAGATGTTCAATATGTCAGGAATGTGTCAAGTAAATTTATTGTAAATATTTTCTTTATTTTTAGAGAATGAAAGATCTATATATTTGACATATGATTGACTTATTAGAGGTTTACAGTAATGCTTATATATAAGAAAAAAGAGGAGTTTAGGGCATGAATATATTAGTAGTAGAAGATGAATACGCGATTAGCCAAGTATTAAAAGCATATTTAGTCAAATCAAATTTTAAAGTTGAAATTGCATCTGATGGAGAACAGGCTCTTATTAAATTTAAAGATTTCGCTCCAGATTTGATTTTGTTAGATGTGATGCTTCCGAAAATGAGTGGGTGGGAAGTATTAAAGGAGATTCGTCAGGTGAGTGTTTGTCCAGTCATTATGTTAACCGCATTAGGTGATGTCAATTATCGATTAGACGGATTAAATAACGGTGCAGATGATTATATAGCAAAGCCTTTCGTTGCTGATGAAGTGGTTGCGCGGGTAAAGGCTGTGTTAAGAAGAACACAATCCGAGAGCGAACAGCCTGTAAAAAGATTCGGGCAGTTAGAAATTAATTTGAAAGCTCATCAAGTGCTTATTAATAAAAAGAACGTCATATTAACACCGCGCGATTTATCTGTACTATTATTTTTAGCTGAAAACCCAAATCAGACATTCACAAGAGAACAATTAATTGAAAATGTATGGGGATGGGATTATTTTGGGAGCGATCGTGCTGTAGATTTGGCTGTCAAAAGGATTAGGAAAGCATTAAAAGATTGGCCGCCATCAGAAGGTGAGATTAAAACGTTACGTGGATTGGGGTATCAGTTAAGTGTCTACACAAAATAAACATAAAATACCATTAAGACGCTTTTGGACAAGTTGGTACCTTTTCACATTATGTAGTGGATTGTTAATCATAGGAATTATTTCAGCATTTTGGATCCGTCATACAACAATAGAAAATCGACTAGATTTAATGGCATTTGCTGCTGAGAGTACGGCGACAAGGTTAACTGGTGATGAAGAAAGGCCATTTCCTCAAGACGAAATGGATAAGCTGTTTAGTGGCCGGGAAGAGCATCGAATGGATTTTAAGATGGATCCATTTCAATATGTAGTTGATACAAATGGAGAAGTTGTGTTTAGTAATCGTCCCTTTGGTCCCATAGCGGATTTAGTTTCTACAACAGTTATTGAAAGTGATAAACAAACACAAAAGATTGCTATGGAAGGAACAAATTTTTACGTTGTAAAGTCACCTATTGTAGTTGATGAATTGACGATTGGTTGGGTGTTAATGGTTGATTCTGAAGAAAAGTTAGCAGAAGTTAAACAGGAATATACGTTATTATTATTGTTTATTATTAGTTTGGCCCTTTTAGGATGGGCAGTAATTTATATGTTAACAAAAAGATTATCTAAACCGATTCAGTATGTTGCCAATGCCGCAAAACAAGTAGCCGACGGGAATTATCAAATTGAATTACCATCGGATAGAAAAGAGCAAGAAGTAGATGATTTAATTCAATCGTTTAGAGGGATGACACAAAAATTAGAGCGATTAGAATCACTTCGTACGGAACTACTCGCTGGTGTAACGCATGAGTTAAAAACACCTGTCACATCCATTAGTGGTCTTTTACAAGCTATAAAAGATGAAGTTGTCACTGGGGAAGATGCAAAAGAGTTTATTGCTATTTCATTAAATGAGACAGAAAAAATGAAGAAAATGGTTGAGGACTTACTAGCCTTTAATCAGTTTGCAGCGAATGTATTAGATGTAAATTGCGAGGTTCAACTAATTGACGATGTCGTAGAGGATGCCATCTATACTTGGGGTACGCTAAAAGATAATCAGAAGTTGGAACTGAAACTTAGTCTTTTAAATCAAGATGTGAAGGTAAATATCGATTCGATTCGCTTTCAACAAATCATGACCAATTTATTAAATAATGCACAGCAAGCAATAGAAGGGCCAGGCGTTATTCAGGTTACTATTTCCGAAGATAATACAAATGTTTATGTTGATGTTAAAGACTCGGGTAAAGGTATTTCTGAAGAAGAGCAAGGATATATTTTTGAGCGGTTTTATAGAGGGAATGAGAAGAAATACAAAGTGCGCGGCCTAGGATTAGGGTTATCATTAAGTAAGATGATTGCTCAAGCACTAGGGGGGGATTTACGATTAGTAGAAAGTTCTCCGATAGGAACAACATTTCAAATTGTGCTTAAAAAAATTGAAGGTTAGAATCGACAATAAAAAAGGGGACGTCACAACAAATCGTGACGTCCTTATCTATTTACTTATCTTTTACATTTTGAGAACCATTTTTGGCATTTGAATTCTTTGAAGAATTACCGTTCGCATTTTTGTTCGTATTACCATTTTCTTTATTAGTATGAGAATTTGGGGTTTGTTTCGTTTCGTTTGAGTTCTTTGCCTTTGGAGTTTCTTTTAAATTTTCTTTTACGTTCGGTTTATTTTTTTGTGATGGACTAATATGGCTGTTTTCTGTTTGTTTTTTATCGTTGTTTGGCTGACCTTTAGATGAGTTACTAGAATTGTTTATATTTTGTTTTTTATTTGGATTTTGCTGTTGTTGCTTACTATTATTATTAAGATGTTTTTCTATATTCTGTTTGACTTGATTTGATTTGCTAGGCTTTTTGTTTTTAACCTCTTTTACCGTTTTTTCAATATTTTCTTTAGCCTGAGAAGGTTGATCGTCATTATACTTTGTCGTGATAGATACTTCTTCGTTATTTATCTTGATATCTTTTGTAGCTTTTGTAAGCGCCTCTTTAAGTGTAAGACCTTCTAATTCATCAATGGTAAGTACTTTGTTATCTTCACTTAATCTTTTTACTGAAATGACTGTCCCATTTTCATCTACACCTAATTCAATATCATTACCTAGTTGAACGTAAGCATAAGCACTATTAGAAGTAGGGAATAAGGCTGTTGCAAAGAAAATTAGTAAAACTGCAGCCACAAGTGTAGGTCCTATGATAAATGGTTTCATTTTATATTTTAAAGTGGGAAAGCTAGCTTTCAACTGAAATTCAACTTCATCGCCGATCTCTGGGTTTGGAACGATTGGAATTCCACGCAGAAATTCACCTTCACTTGTAATGAAAATCATATGCTTTTTGTTCATTTCACAAACGATCCCTTTGTAAGTGCGCATTATATGATTTCTCCTTTAACATAATCTTTCAAATACATGAAGTCACTGTTTAATAACAAAACGACGGCGATGATATATTTTCGTTGACGTTCTAACGTTTTTCGTGATACTTCTACCAATGTTTCAATCTCTTTTAATGGCAACTTTTTATTGTTTACTAGATATTGATAAAAATCTTCGTTCTCTGCTACAATTTGTGCTATTTGAAATGCTGTTTTTCTTGCATCTTTATGTTTGGGAGAAGACTTAATAAGATCCTCAAAGGATAAATTGTAGTTCATTAGTAAGGCACTATATAATGAAATCTCTTCTTTTCTAAAAGTTGATTGTTTGTTTTCTTCATATGTATGGATAGATCTCTCATCGAATAAAGAATGGTGTTCAGTTGATTCTTTATCATTAGACTGTAGTAAAAATAAGTTTTTATTTCTAGCAACTTCTTTTCGCATAAAGTCAATTAATCTTCTTTTTATAATTAGGTGAGCGAACGTTTCAAAGGAGGCGTTTTCTTCTGGTTCATATGCCTGTACTGCTTCATGAAATCCGTTCATTGCGATACTAAATTCTTCATCTTGTTCATCGATAGGGCGTTTGCATATAAAAGACGCCGTTTTCTTCATAAATGAAGTACTAGCAAAAAGGAGGTCGTTCATAACCTCCTCATTACCTGCTTTTGCCTTTATAGCAAGTTCAGCCATATTTAATTTTGGTTTAAATAGTCCTTGTATAATAGACAAAAGCATTTTGTACCCTCCGTTCGTAAGCTAACCAATGCTTTTGATTTTATATGGTATAGAGGAATTTGAAAAGAGTTATTACTACTTTGAAATAATAATTTAATGTTAGTTAGTTAGGTATTGTTAATGTTAAATATGAGAATAATAGTTAACACAGTATTGTTTTTATAATAAAATAATTATTTTTGGAAAACTATTCCTTATTGTTTTTTGCAGCTTGTTTTTCAGCTTTATGTTCAGCTTTCAACGCTTGTTTTTCTGTTTTGTGTTCTTCCTTCAGAGCTTTTTTCTCAAGCTTCTGTTGTTCTTTTAATGATTTTTTATTTACATCTGAATTAACGTTTGTTTCGTTTGTCTCTTGTTTTACTGTAGTTGTTGAAGCTTCTTCTTCAAATTGGATTGCTGTTTCACCTGGTTCAATAGTGCCAACAAGTTCTAACTCTACTTGTACTTCTTTCGTAGTATCGTCTTTAGTAGTGCCATGTTTTTCTTCAAATTTTTCAATCGCTCTTTGTGCATTACGTAAAATGGCTGCTTTTGCATTTTCATTACCAGCGTTTTCGTATGCTTGTTTTAAGGCGATTAAATTACCAGCTGTATATCCTTCAGGAATTTCTGGGAATTCCGTTTTTTCTGTTAATTCATCATTGTTCGTTTCTTCTTTAGCTTCAGAAGATGGTTCTGCTTCTTTATTAGTAGGATCTTCTTCAGTCTGATCAATGGAAGCTGTATCAGAAGTTGTTTCTACAGATGAGTTTGTTTCAACTGTCGCATTTGTTACCGTTTGTTCTGATGAATTCTCTTCATTTTGATCGTCTGATGGGGGAAAGATCGCTTCATTTGCAAATGCATAGCTTGATCCAGCTACTGTTAACCCAGCTATTAGTAGTGCTGCGCTTGTTTTTTTGAATTTCATAATAAATCACCTCGTAGTATATTTTGTCACATTTTGCGCGGACACTAAGTTATTCGTAGAGTGATAGATTATTTGTGGGGGTCGTGAGGGAAAATTTTTTAATTTAAAAATAGAGTTTAATAATTGAATAGTCATTTTATTTGATATATAGAACAAATGTTCTTATAATAAAAAGTGTGGTAGATGAACATTTTCCAATTATGAAGTGGGGGAATTTTAGATGCCGAAACATAGAGGAATAACAGATGAAATGATTATTGAGATGTACTTAAGTGGTATGCCTGTAAAAGAAATTGCTGAAAAAACAGGATTAACTGCTGGGGGAATAACTTATATACGAAAGAAACACGGTATTAAAGCAATACGAGAACAATACTCGGGTCAACCGAGAAAACATAAAGTGAATGAAGATTTTTTTAAAACATGGAGTCATGAGATGGCGTGGGTGTTGGGTATGTTCATAACTGATGGAACAGTAAATGGAAGGTATCATAACATTTATTTTGCTCAAAAGGACATTGAAATATTAAAGTTAATAGCTAAAATAATGAAAGCGGATGTTGTAATCTCAAAATCTAGTGAGCATAAAAAAGTTCCTACATTAATTATTAATTCTAAGATTATAAAGGAAGATTTGAGTAAGCTGGGGATTAATCCGAACAAATCGTTAAAAGTGCAATTTCCGAATGTACCAGATAAATATATGCCTTCTTTTATTCGAGGAATTATAGATGGTGATGGATGGGTACAAGACAGGGGCTATTTATTAACAATTACAACAGCTAGTGAACATTTCGCAATTTCACTATATGAAGTGCTCGTTTCATGGGAATTGAATGCTAGAATTGACGTAGAGTATTTAATGAAAACAACTATTTACCGTGTACGTGTTAGTGGTAAAACAAGTATTTCGAAACTAGCGCTAATTATTTATAAAAATAGTAGTAATTATTATATACCTTATAAACGTAAAAGAATGGAACAATGGATTACAGGAATAAGACCTAATTTAAAGCCATCATCAACAGGTAAGCTTGATTTTGCTACTAGAATAGATAGACAATTAAAAAACAAATTAAAAGTAATTGCTCAACAACGAAATACCTCTGTAAAACTAATAATAGAAAAATCTATTGAAGATTTGTTAAATGATAAAAATTATAATGAGATTATAAAAACTGATATTCAAGACACTGTTGGTATTAAGGTGAATTTAACTAATGATCAAATAAAGGAAATAAAAGAAATTGCAAAAGAGAGGCATGTTCGAGTATCAGATATTGTTGAGTACAGTGTAAAAAACATGATTGAGCTTAGCAAAATGGAGGAATAAAAATGTGGATAAAAACACCTAATGGTTTAGTACAAAGTGTGGATGAGTCAAGACAAAAACTTCGAGTGCGAATCAATATGAATCATTTAAACGAGTTAAGAGATTTAGCAAATCGATATAATACAAATCTCAGTTACTTAATCGAAAATGGTCTAATAAATATGTTTAATGATACGTCACATGAAATTGTAGGTTCAACAAGAACTAAAGGAAATAAAGAAGTTGGCTTAACTATAGATTTTGCATTGATTGAAAAAATGAAGTTAATTGCACAAGAAAAAAAAGTTAAAATGACAACCATTATTAGCAACTGTATACCATATATAAAACCTGAAGAAGCGAAAAAGGAGAATTATCGATATAGAGTAGAAAGTTGAAGTGCTTTCTACTTTTTCATTATAAACGGAGCCGTCATAATATAAATTATAAAAAGTTATGTATCACTTTAAAAGTATACTTATGATAGTGAGACGAAATCGATTTCTAGACAAATTTCGTTATATATTTTCAAGTTTTTCATTTTCAAACTGGATCTATAGACTCTTGTTTTTTTCTTGAATTTCAATTCTTATTTGTAGTTTTTTTGTTTTTCTATACTTCCAATGGGATTATAGTATGGTTTTTTATCATTTACTTATAAATATATACTTTCCGACAGAATGAAATTTCCTATTATACAATACTTTTATTGTTTATAAACTTCCATCTTTTATATTTCTAAAAAAACATTTTGATATATAAATTGATCCATTATTAATCGGTTGTAAGTTTGTCAACTATTAAATATTCGCCAATTTTCTGCTTTATACCAACCAGTTACTACAGCTTTGTGAATTGAAATGTTTAATTTTAAGTCGCATAAAACAATTATTTCTCTATTAAACTCCGTTTTTTAAAATATTTTTTAATTTTATTTTTTTAAAAACTATTGCAATTTTGTGAACAAATTACTAGAATTGTAAATGTAAAGTCTATTAAATAGAAATTTACATGCATTAGGCAGAAAAAAACTTTCAAAATTAAGGGGGAATGTTTATGGCAAACAATCAAAAATCGATTGATTATGACAAGATTGCTGCTATGCCATCGTTTAAGAAGTTAACGAAAAAGAAAAATAAATTTCTTTGGACTGTAACGGCTATTTTCTTTGTAGCTTATATGCTGTTACCAATACTAACTTCTTACACAAACATCTTACATCAAAAAGCAATTGGTGAGATTACATGGGTATGGATCTATTCTGCTGGATTATTCATCATGACATGGGGTCTTGCACATTTCTATGTATCTCGAGCTAACCGCTTTGATACTGATGCACAAGATGTTATTGACGAGTACGAAGGAGGTGCTAGCAAATGAGTCCAATAGCTATCATAATGTTCGTAGGAATCGTAGGTATAACATTATTTATTACTTGGTGGGCATCTAAGAAAACAAGTACTGCAACTGACTTCTATACTGCTGGCGGTGGTTTAAAAGGTTGGCAAAATGGACTAGCTATCGGTGGAGACTATTTATCTGCCGCTTCATTCTTAGGGATTGCTGGATCTGTTGCATTAACAGGGTTTGATGGTTTCTACTTCTCTCTTGGTTATTTAGTAGCTTATTTAGTGGTATTATACATTGTTGCTGAGCCATTACGTAACCTTGGTAAGTTTACATTAGCTGATATGATTACAGCTCGTTTTGATAAAGCAAAAGTACGTGGTACAGCTGCTTTAAGTTCTATCGTTATTGTTTTATTCTATATGATTGCACAACTTGTTGGTGCAGGTGCACTTATTCAATTATTATTCGGTCTTGAGTATTGGTTAGCTGTAATAATCGTAGGTATCATGATGACGATCTACGTATTATTCGGTGGTATGACAGCAACTTCTTGGGTGCAAATTATTAAAGCTGTTTTATTAATGTTTGGTACTATTGTTATCTCATTCTTAGTACTATCAAAATTCAATTTCAATATCCTAACAATGTTTGAACACATGTCTACAGCTACTCCTGCTGGAGAAGCATATTTAAATCCAGGTTTAAAATATTCAAATGGTATTGACACGATTTCAATGCTACTTGCATTAGTATTAGGTACAGCTGGTTTACCACACATCTTAATGCGTTTCTTCACAGTAAAAGATGCAAAAACAGCTCGTTCTTCTGTTATTTGGGCAACTTGGATCGTAGGTTTATTCTACGTATTAACAATTTTCTTAGGTTTTGGAGCTGCTGCATTTGTTGGTGCAGACGTTATTGTTGAAGCAAATGCTGCTGGTAATATGGCTGCCCCACTTCTTGCTCAAGCTTTAGGTGGAGACGTATTATTCTCGTTCGTATGTGCGGTTGCATTCGCTACAATCCTAGCAGTAGTTGCAGGGTTAGTGCTTTCAGGTGCTTCTGCATTGTCACATGATATTTATGGACAAATCATTAAAAAAGGTAAAGTATCTGAAAAAGAGCAAGTTGTTGCTGCTCGTGTAGGATCTTTAATTATCTCTGTCGTTTCAATTTTACTTGCTTTAGGTGCACAAACATTAAACGTTGCATTCTTAGTATCATTAGCATTCTGTATTGCGGCTTCTGCAAACTTACCAGTTATTATTTATACAATTTACTGGAAACGTTTCAATTCAAATGGTGCCGTAACAGCTATGTTAACAGGTTTAATTTCTGCTCTAATTCTAGTAGCAGTTTCTCCAAACGTTTGGAGTCCAGTAGAAGGTAAAGCAATCTTTGTTGGTGATCCATTAGTGTTCTTAACTAACCCAGCAATCATATCTGTACCGCTTGGATTCTTAGGTGGTATCATTGGTACTCTACTTTCTAAAGAAACTGATGAAGCTAAATACCGTGAAGTTGAAGTAAAAGCTCAAACTGGTATTTCAGTACAAGACGTTTCTCATTAATTAGTAAAAATGCCTTGAGTATAATACTCAAGGCATTTTTTATTTCGTTTACTCCCCTACTATTTTTAGAATGATCAAATTTGCTTACAATGAATTTGGAGGTGTTTATATTGAGTAAATCAAATGCACTAAAAAAACGTATAAAAATATAAGAAGTATCGGAAACGTTATGATGATTCCGATACTTCTTTCTTTTTCGATAAAATAAAAATTGTAGTTAGTATACATAAAGTACCTATCCAATCAAGCCACCCAAACGATACACCTAAAAAGATAACCGTTGTGATTGCCGCAGATAGTGGCTCTGCACAGGCTAACAAACTAGTCTCAGCAGCAGACAAGTATTTAATACTTTCTAAGTAACTATAGAATGCAATGACAGTACCACATACAACGACAAACAAAAATGCGAAATTTGTAGTGAAATACCATTCCCCATCAAACATCCAAGGTGGGTGTATAAAGCTAAAAGCGATTCCCCCTACAATCATTCCCCATCCAACTACAATGAGTGCTCCCCATCTTTTTAACAATTGAATTGGTTGGATTGTATAAATAGCAAGACCAAATGCTGAGAGAATCCCCCATATAAATCCTTCCATTGAAATCGATAGACTTTCAATTTTTCCATGTGTAACCAATAAAAATGTTCCAAGCAATGCAAAGAATATTGCTATTATTTCTTTCATTGTAGGTAAACGCTTTGCAATTAAAATATAATAACTCGTTACTAAAACTGGACCAAGATATTGCAATACTGTAGCTGTTGCAGCGTTTGAATAAGTTATAGCAGCTAAATATGTATATTGAGCACCAATCATACCAAAAATACCGAATATAACAATTCCAAAAATAACTGCCTTTTGTCTCCAAACATCAAAAATACGATTACCTTCCTTTTTATATGCAATCATTATAAGAAGAAATCCTGCAGATAATAATCGAACTGTTGTTAACCATTCTGTACTTATATGTAATGATTGAAATAAATATTGGGATACGGTTCCCGAAATTCCCCAAAACATAGCCGCTATTAAAACTAATATAATGCCTTTCCTACGATCATTTATAGCCATTGTTTTCCCCCAAAGTGTTATCACTGAATGACAATATCGTAGTATGTTTACCATCATTTATCAATACAATTTTTTTCTATAAAAAATGGGATATAGGTTAAACTACCTAAATCCCATTGAAATTATTTAATTTCTGTTGGAAGCTTCCTCACAAATAATAGTTCCCCATCGTTTGTAGTATCCATTTTAAGTGATCCATTTGAATAACGATCTGCTTTTGCAAAACTAGAAACATTAAAGATTTCTTCAATATTTTTTTCAGTAATGATGCTAAATGTATCGTCTTGATCTACATCGATTACTGCAAAGACTCGATGAGGGTTTGATTTTAGTTCTTTTAATGTTACTACCCCACGTTTAGCACGGCTGCTTAGTTCAATTTCTGACACGTTCATTCGTTTCACAGCACCACGGTGTGTTATAACCATTACATCTTGTGCTTCATCTTTACTTAGTATATTTATAGAAACTAGATGGTCACCATCTTTTAAATTCATCCCTTTGACCCCACCAGTTTTAACGCCAGTGATTGGTATTTCTTCTAAGTCGAAACGGATTGAGTAGCTTAAGTAACTTGTTAACATAATTTCCTTGTTAGGTGTTACTAGAGTTACGAAGATCATTTCATCATCTTTTTTCAAATTCATCGTTCGAATAGTTTTCGAATATCTAGTTACAGCATAGTCGCTCAAGCTTGAACGTTTTACTTGACCTTCTTTTGTAGCAGTTAGTACATATACGTCCTCTTGATCAAATTTTTCAATACCAATGACTTCAATAATTTCCTCTGCAACTTCTAAAGGAACAATACTCGAGATATGCTGACCTAAATCCTTCCAACGAATGTCCGGAAGCTCATGCACTGGCTGATATATATAATTACCTTTATTTGTAAAGATTAACAGATGATGCTGTGTATTTAATGTTGCTTCGTATAGTAAATAATCTGATTCCTTCATAGCAAAATCTAGACCATTTGAGGCAGCGTGTGAACGCAAGCTAGTACGTTTTACATAACCATCTTTTGTAACAGTAACTACGACCTCTTCACTTGGAACAAGTACGTCTAGTGTAATTTTAATCTCTTCTATTTCAGCTTCGATAACCGATCTACGTGGTTCTGCAAACTTCTTTTTAATTTCAAGAAGCTCTGATTTAATGACTTTAATTAATTTCTTCTCATTACTAATAATTTCAGTTAACTCCGTAATCGTTATTCGTAAATTTTCATCTTCTGCACGAAGCTCAGTAATATCGGTATTTGTTAAACGATATAATTGTAAACTAACGATAGCCTCTGCTTGAGTTTCTGTAAAGGCAAATTGAGCAATTAAATTATCTTTAGCATCTCTTTTATCTTTAGAAGCACGGATTGTACTAATAACCTCATCTAAGATAGATAATGCTTTCATTAAACCTTCCACGATATGCAATCGATCGTTTGCTTTTTGTAAATCATATTGAGAGCGTTTCGTTACCACTTCTTTTTGGTGTTCAATGTATGCATCAAGCATTAAAGGTAACGTCATCATCGTAGGACGGCGATTATGAATGGCAATCATATTAAAGTTATAGTTAACTTGTAATTCGCTATTTTTATATAAATAATTTAGAATGCCTTGACCATCTACATCTTTTTTTAGCTCAATAACAATTCTTAAACCAGAACGGTCAGATTCATCACGAATATCTGCAATACCCTCTAATTTTTTATCAACACGCATTTCGTCAATTTTCTTAACTAAATGCGCTTTATTTACTTCATATGGCAGTTCTGTTATAACAATTTGTTCTTTACCGCCTTTAATTTGTTCAAGTGAAGCCTTTGAACGAATGATAATTTTCCCTTTACCTGTTTCATACGCTTTTTTTATGCCGTCTAACCCTTGAATAATTCCTCCAGTAGGAAAATCAGGACCTTTCATTACTTGCATTAAATCATCAATTGTACAATTTTCATTTTCTAAACGAAGTAAGGCTGCATCGATTGTTTCTGCCAAGTTATGCGGAGGAATATCAGTTGCATATCCAGCTGAAATCCCTGTTGCTCCATTTACTAGTAAATTCGGAAATCTGGCAGGCAATACAGTTGGTTCCATATCCTGGTCATCGAAGTTGGGAACAAATTCAACCGTTCTTTTACCGATATCTCTAAGCATTTCAGCTGCTATGTCAGATAAACGTGCCTCTGTATAACGCATTGCTGCAGGTGGATCGCCGTCGACAGAACCATTATTACCATGCATTTCTATTAACATATGGCGAGCTTTCCAATCTTGACTTAAACGAACCATTGCGTCATAGACAGAGGAATCGCCATGTGGATGGAAGTTACCAATTACATGTCCAACAGTTTTAGCTGATTTTCGAAAAGGTTTATCATTCGTATTTCCCGCATCAAACATAGCATATAGGATACGACGTTGTACGGGCTTTAAACCATCTCTAGCGTCAGGAATTGCTCGGTCTTGAATAATATATTTACTATAACGACCGAACCGATCGCCCATCACCTCTTCTAATGGTAACTCTTGAAATCGTTCGGCAGTGGTCATACTTCTGTTTCCTCCTCTTGACGGATAAAGTCTTCAACTAATGAGTTATTATCCTCTTCCATACCAAAATCAACGTTCGTTTCAATCCATTTTCTCCTTGGTTCAACTTTGTCACCCATTAATGTTGTTACACGACGTTCAGCACGAGCACCATCCTCGATTGTAACACGAATTAATGTTCTTGTTTCCGGGTTCATCGTTGTATCCCATAGTTGATCGGCATTCATTTCGCCTAATCCTTTGTAACGTTGAATGATATAACCTTTTCCGACTTTTTTAATTGCATTTTGTAGTTCTTTTTCAGTCCAGGCATACTCTACAACTTCTTTTTTACCTACGCCTTTGGAAATCTTGTAAAGTGGTGGCATGGCAATATACACTTTTCCAGCGTCAATTAATGGACGCATATATTTATAGAAGAATGTTAGTAATAATACTTGAATATGTGCGCCATCAGTGTCCGCATCGGTCATAATAATCACTTTGTCATAAGCAGCATCTTCAACTGCAAAATCAGCTCCAACACCAGCGCCGATTGTATGAATGATTGTCGCGATTTCTTCGTTTTTCATAATATCCGATAGCTTCGCTTTTTCGGTATTAATAACTTTACCGCGCAAAGGTAATATTGCTTGGAAAGAACGGTCACGCCCTTGTTTAGCCGAGCCGCCTGCAGAGTCCCCTTCGACTAAATACAATTCATTTTTAGCGGCATTACGTGATTGAGCAGGTGTTAATTTGCCCGATAGTAAAGTGCTCGATTTCTTTTTCTTGCCATTACGTGCGTCTTCACGTGCTCTTCTAGCCGCTTCACGTGCTTGTTGTGCACGAATTGCCTTTCTAACTAAGGTCGCAGAAAGATCAGCATTTTCCTCAAGAACATATAGGAGTTGTTCAGATACGACAGAGTCCACTGCTGAACGTGCTTCAGTCGTCCCTAACTTGCTTTTTGTTTGTCCCTCAAATTGTAAAAGGTTTTCAGGGATACGTACAGATACAATAGCGGATAATCCTTCGCGAATATCTGTACCCTCAAGGTTTTTATCTTTTTCTTTCAATAAACCAGTTCTGCGAGCATATTCATTGAAGACACGTGTTAAAGCAGATTTTGCACCAGTTTCATGCGTACCGCCATCACGTGTTCGAACATTATTAACAAATGATAAAATTGTTTCCGTATAACCGTCATTAAATTGGAAGGCAAACTCAACCTCGATGTCTTCCTTCGAGCCTTCTACGTATTTAACAGGATGCATCACATCTTTTTCTTCGTTTAAATAATCAACGAATGCTTGAATACCATTTTCATAATAGAAAACCTCATGCTGACCTTCTCCGCGCTCGTCAATGATTTCAATTTTTAACCCTTTTAGTAAAAAGGCAGATTCACGTAAACGTTCTGCTAGCACTTCATAATTATATTTTGAAACAGAGAAAATCGTGTCATCTGGTAGAAAGTGAACTAGTGTTCCGGTTTCTTTTGTTGTCCCTATTACTTCAAGTGTTGTAACAGGGTTCCCCCCGTTTTCAAAACGTTGACGGTATACTTGTCCTTCACGATGGATTGTAACTTCTAAAAATTTAGATAAAGCGTTTACAACAGATGACCCTACACCGTGCAAACCTCCACTTGTTTTATAACCACCCTGACCAAATTTTCCTCCAGCGTGCAAAATTGTAAAAATAATTTCAGGAGTTGGTTTTCCTAATTTATGCATACCTGTAGGCATTCCGCGACCATAATCACGAACACTAATCGAATTATCTGCATGTATTTTAACGATGATATGTGAACCAAATCCAGCGAGTGCTTCATCCACTGCGTTATCTACTATTTCATAAACTAAGTGATGAAGGCCTCGACTATCTGTAGAACCTATATACATACCTGGTCTTTTACGTACTGCTTCTAACCCTTCTAATACTTGAATGGCATCGTCATCATATGCGATCCCTGGCTGATTAACTGCCAAATCAAATCCCCTCCAAAAACAAACATCCGTTCTATTTCTATTTATATCGTAATGACAATGTTATTTACTGTCAATAACTAGCTCGTCAAGTAATACTAATTGTATCAAACTCCTATCTAAATACACAAACAGAACTTTAAATTGAGCATTCATTGTACCTAATAAGTCTCAAAACAGTAAATACTAATTAATACCTAATTTCTTTATTCACGATAAGTTTCATTTTTCCTTTATATCTTTGAAAATTAAAAATAGTATATCAACTGTTTAAGAAATGTTCATGAAGAAAAGATAAATACGTCACCCTTAATTTCGTTCATCTAGGTTTCATCTTAAGCATCTTTTACTTAAGTTTAAAATGCTCTTTCGTATAAATGAAAAAAAGTGTAAAATTACTATAGCTACATACTAGTACCAACTAATAATGATTGAAAGGAATAATCTATGGTTAATGCAATTATTGTAATTTGTGCTTATTTACTCGGATCAATCCCATCAGGTTTGTGGATAGGCAAAATCTTTTACAAAAAAGATATTCGTGAACACGGAAGTGGCAATTTAGGTGGGACAAATTCTTTTCGTGTTTTAGGTAAAAAAGCGGGATTGATCGTTACAGCATTAGATATATTAAAAGGCACTGCAGCTGTCCTATTACCTCTCATACCCTATTTTTCGGAAACAACAATTCATGCATTGATCTTAGGGGGGATTGCTGTTGTTGGGCATATGTTCCCTCTATTTGCTGGCTTCCGAGGTGGTAAAGCCGTCGCTACATCTGGAGGTGTATTATTAGGATATTCTTGGCCATTCTTCATTGTCCTTATTATCGGATTCTTTATCGCATTGAAGTTAACCAAGATGGTTAGTTTTTCGTCAATGGCTGTCGCAGTTGTTGGAGTAATTTATAGTATCGTTTATTGGATTGTAACAGGCGATTACGCATTATTCATTGTTGTATTTATACTAGCTACATTTATTTTCTATCGACACCGTGCAAATATTAAACGAATAAAAGAAGGAACTGAACCAAGAGTTAAATGGATATAGTTCCTGAAAGGACGATTTGTTATGAAACTTGTTGTGACGGATGATGCTTTCGATTGGTTTAAGAGAGAAATGGAAGTAGAAAAAGGTGATTATATCCGTTTTTATGCAAGATATGGTGGGTCTTCTCCGTTCCACGAAGGATTTTCTCTTGGGATGAATCGTGAAGAACCTCATGATTTAGGTATAGAGACAGTGATTGACGACATTCATTTTTATATTGAGAAAGATGATGAGTGGTTTTTTAACGGACATAACTTACATGTGACAGTGGATAAAGAAATAGATGAAATTTCATATGAATATATAAAATAAAAAAGAGGCCATTCATTTCGAATGGTCCCTTTTTTTCGTTAAAACCGTTTAACGTTAACGATTTCTTTTTCAAAACCAAGGGCTGTAACCATCTCATTATAAGCGTTCAATATTTCTTCGTATAATGCCTTTAAGCGTTCTTCATTTACTTCCCCTTCTATGTCAAAACGCACAGAATTCAGCTCATGATTAAATAATGTTAATTTCTCTTTAAATACTTGTACTTCAGGAGATTGTTTGACCTCTTCATTGGCATATGTATACACATTGAATGAGTGATGATTGGCTGTAAAACGTTCAATTAAGCTTACACGTTTTTTCCCACCGTTCCCTACCACTCTTTGAAGGTCTTTCATGTTATTTAGTACGTTTCGTGCTTGTTGCACGAACATTTCAATAAAGCTATTAGTAACAGTCATATTCAACTTCCTTCCCTAAAACTTCCTTTACAAACATTAAGTATATTTTATCATGAATTGATAGTGTTTACATAAAAGACGAAAATTGTTCCATGTAATAAATTAATAAGTTTAACCTTAACTCTATTTGATTCAGTTACTTTTCTAAATTAAACCGTAAAGATAGAAACCTTTAACGCTTTACAATTTACTGCATATAGTTGTAAAGAACAGGTTTTAGGTCACTTTAGGTGCTAAATCATTAAATTGACCTTTATGTAAAATGAAAGGATGTTATTTTGACGTTAACTTGGACGAAAGAAATGATACAAGATCAGTCTGGAAAAGTTGTAATTATAACTGGTGGGGATAGCAATTTAGGATATGAAACGGCCTTTTCTCTTGCAGAAAAAGGTGCAACAGTTATTCTGGCGGTCAGTGATCTACACAAAGGAAGAATGGCGCAGGAAAAAATTCAATCATTATTACCGGATGCTAAAACGGATGTCATGTATTTAGACTTAAACGACATTAACAGCATAAAGGCATTTGCAAATCAGTTTAAACAGCAATATCATACTTTATCTATATTAATTAATAACGCTGAAATAATATCGCCTAAATTAAAACATACGAAAAATGGATTTGAATCTCATTTTGGGGTCAATTTTATAGGGCATTTCGTCCTGACTTGTTTATTATTAGACGTGTTAAAAAAGACAGAAAATTCAAGAGTTATTTCAATTGGAACGAAATTGACACCGAAAACTAAACTGGAGTTCGGTTATTTCAAAGGATCAAATCCATATAAGAAGGAGAAATTCTATCTACAAAGCAAGTTAGCAAATATGTTATTTGCAAAATTATTACAACAAAAGTTTAACAATCATGGAATACGGTCGTATAGTATTGCTTGTTACCCGGGTTTAGATAATTCAAAAAGTAAGAAATCAAGTAAAGTGGTTGAAAGTGTTGAAAAAATTCGAGTGAAAAGTGATGAACAAGAAACAATACCAAGTGCGCTCCCAATTTTATATGCCGCAACTGAGAAATTATCAGGCGGTGAATTAATTGGTCCTTCAAATGGTAAAAAAGGAAATCCAAAGGAATTAAAAACTCTAGATGATTTATATGATGAATATGTTGCTTCAAACTTATGGTACATTACTGAAAAACTATCTGGAATTGCTTATCGTTTTTAAGTAAATAATTATAACGTAAATTAGAGGTATCATTTTCAATTGATGAAATATACTCAATTATTAATTAATAAAAAAGGATGAACATGGTTTAGACCAGTTCATCCTTTTGCATAAATTTATAGTTTAAATGCTTGAGCTGCTTGTTTCAGTTCATCAGCCATTAATGCTAAATTGTTAGCAGAAGCTGCAATTTCTTCCATTGTACCAGTTTGTTCAGCAGAAGCTAATGCAATTTCTTGTGTATTATGTTTCGCTTCATTTGTAATGTTCGTTAAATTCATCATATCATCGACCATGTTATTTGAGTGGTCGTTAATCTTCGTACTTTCTCCTAAGACTTTATGCATCTGCTCCGATACATTACTTATTGACAATGCAATTTGTTCAAACTCTACACCAGCTTGTTCTACTAATGATTTCCCATCATTAACTGCGATACTACCTTCATTAATTGCTGATATCGATGCAGTTATTTCTAATTGAATTTGTTTGATTAGTTCACGAATTTGTCCAGATGCTTGGCTTGATTGTTCAGCTAATTTTCGGACTTCTTCTGCTACAACCGCAAATCCTTTTCCATACTCCCCGGCTCTTGCGGCTTCAATTGCAGCATTTAATGCTAGGAGATTTGTTTGATCTGCTATATTCGTAATAACTGAAATAATATCTCCAATTTCATTGGATTTTTTTCCTAATGCATTGATAGTGGATGATGCGACGTTTGTTTTTTCATCAACTGTTTTCATTTGATTAATCGAATCTTCAATCACTTTTGTTCCTGATTTCGCTGCAATTACTGCTTTTTCAGTAATAATGTTTGTTTCTTCTATATTCGAAGAGATGTTTGAAATCCCTTTTGAAATCCCAGTTATAACATCTTTTGTATTCACTGTAATTTCTGCTTGCGTCTCAGTATTGGATGCGATTGTTTGAATGGAAGCAGCGATTTGTTCTGTCGAATGTGCTGTCTCTTCAGAACTTGCTGTCAGCTGTTCAGAAGAGCTCGCTACTTTTTCAGATGCTGTAATAATTTCATTTACAAGTCGTTTAATATTACTAACCATCACATTGAAATTATGTGAAAGTTCTCCTAATTCATCTTTCGTTCGTACTGGTAACGATTTTACTGTTAAATCTCCACTAGCTATTAAATTCATTTGACTTGCCACCGTTATAATTGGTGTTGTAATACTTCGAACAACAAAGAAAGAAAATACTAGAATTAATAAGGCCGTTACGCCGATAATAATGTAAGATGTAATTTGGATTGCGACTGAATCAGAAAGAACAACCTTTTTTGGTATATTAATATTTAAACCGTATCCTACTGATTCTATTGGCGCAGATGCTAATAAATATCCTTCATTATCTAGATGAACGTTAGAAATTCCAGTAGTCGATAAGCTACTATTTAATGCTGCTATTAGTTCACCATTTAAATTAGATTCATTAACCTGAACCCCAACTAGGTCGGCATTTGTAGCGATTTGTAGTATACCTTGACTATCTAATAGAGTGATTTTTGTTTCACTATTCTCATCATCCATCGTTAATAATGTATCAACTAAAATTTCGAAGTTTGCCGATCCTGCCAAAACTCCCACAATCTCACCTTGATCATTTTCGATTGGAGTAGCAGCCACAACAATTCGATTCCCTGTTGCTTTAGAAGTTAACACATCTGAAAAATTAGACTCCCCTTGGAATGCTTTTGAAACATAGCTGCGATCACTGTAATCTGACCCAATACTTTCAGGCATAGAATGGGCTACTACTGTTCCAGTTAAATCAATAGTAAACATGGTCTCGAATACATCAGAGCGTTGTTCTAACATTTGTAAGTATGGAATAATTTGTTCTATATCCATTGACTTCATAATGTCACTTTTTGCTGCTATTTGCATTTCGGACATTTTGGCGTTAAACCATTGATTGACAGATTCCGCTTTACTTTCTACTAAACTTTGCATAGATTGTTCTTCTTTTTCAATTAAAATATCACTATTAATGTCTTGAATAATAAATGTGACAATTAGTAGTGGTACTATTGAGAAAGCCAAGAACCATAACATCATCTTAGTTTTTATGCTTTTCTTGCGTTTTGATACCGTATTATTTTGCATTTATGTATCCCCCCTGATAGTAGAATAGCATTTCTAATATGTAACATAAATATGAAAATTATCATTGTAAACTAATATTTTAATAGAATAAATCAAATTATTTAAAGATTAATAATATTCGAAGCCTGGTGTAGTTCAAGAATTTCCCATTTCTTTATGCCTTTCTCCATACAAAATAAAACCAAGCATGACGAAAAACGACATTCTTGGTTAAAGAATATTTTTGATATTATAGATTATTAACATTTTTATAAACTATCATTAATCTTTTGTAAGATATCTTTTGCTTTTCCTCGAATAATAAGATTAAATGAATTTATTTGATTGGATATTTCTAAGTTTATATAAGCTATTTTTCCAGATGTCGTACTCGGAAGTTGGTTCACCGGATAGACTTCTAAACTTGTCCCAATTACGATGACTAATTCGGCTTTTTTAATTTCTTTCATTGAATTGTACCAGCTTGATTCTGGTAAGTTTTCGCCAAAAAGAACGACATTCGGTCTCAATTTCCCACTACATTTTTGACATGGATGATGATTAATAAAATCGTTTAGTTCAGCCTTTTGATGACAGTTTTGACATCTTATCGATTGAATATCTCCGTGAAGTTCTTCAACACGTTTGTTTCCGGCCAGTTTATGGAAACCATCCACATTTTGTGTAGCAATAAGGTTGATTAATCCTCTTCGTTCCCAATCTGCAAGAATATAGTAGCCTTCGTGAGGTTTTTTGTCTTGTAACGCCTTAATTCGAAAACTATAAAATTCTTGAAAAAGGCTATATTGAGTTTCGAACGCTTCGACAGTGGCAACGGTGCGCGGATCAATTTGACTCCACCAGCCAGATTGCGATCGAAAGTCGGGTATGCCACTATCAGTTGACATCCCAGCCCCTGTTAAAATGACTGTTCTATCTGAATCCTTCATCCATTGAACTAATTTTTCAATTTCTTTTTGTAGCATGCTTATCTCCTTTGTAAAGAGTTATAATTTTATTTTACCTTAAATGATAAAAAATATCGTTTTGATAATATTTAACTTACCATATAAAATGATAGGTAGATTATTTATGAAGGAGTTACAAGAAGTGATTGATAAAGTAGAAGTTAAAAAGGAATTAGAAGATCAAAAACTCATAGCAATTGAGCAATATAAGGAAATTTCAACCTCTCGAAGACATTATAGTAATTTACGTTTTGCTCTATTTCCAGTTTATTTTGCCATCCAATATGGTTTAATACAATTAGTCATTTCGAGCAATTCAAAATCTGAAGAAATCCTACCACTTTTTGTCTTATCATTGTGTGGTCTCTTAATTACGTATGTTTTTTGGACGATTGAGTCTCGTATAGGGATGTATTATAAAATGTTAGAAGCAACAGGCCATGATGTTGAAGAAATGCTAGGGTTAGAACAAAAAGTAATGGCAAAATGGGGGAAAAAGCATTTTTTAAATAATACTAAATTAGCAATAGGCACTACATATATTTTATTTGCTATCTATTGGATTTTGCTTACGATTATGCATTATATTTAAAGAAAAAGAAAGGATTACCATTATTTGATTGATAGGTAATCCTTTAATTTTCTAGATTTTTTAATATATATTCATTTTCTGACGATGTTTTGATTTGCACTGTTATGAAACCATTTCCGTAATAGGTTTTGATGAGAATAGGTATTCCGAGTGTGTTTTGAAAAACAAAATCTAGTCCCCCAAATGACACTGTTGCGTCTCTTCCTTTGGGTACGTATCCAATATCTCTCGTATGTCGATGTCTTTCCAAAATGTCGACTCCTAATTGGTCTATTGCATTATAAAGTGTTGAGGAAGTTTGACATATTCCTCCACCAATCCCCACCACTATTTTCCCATTCACAAATTCTGGTGCTTCTTGGTAGCCTGAAGCGATATCTCGTGGTCCAACCATATCATTAAATGAGAAGATATCTCCGCTTCCGACAATTACATTATTAATAGAGGCAGCGGAAAGTTCTATATTTTTACTTCTCCCAATTCGATTAGCATTAAATCTTGTTGAATAGGATGCTAATACAACCTCGTTTAAAAAAGGTGCGTCTTCCTCATTGTAACCACTCTCAGTTATTTTAACAGGTACATAAACTTTCCCTCCAGTGAACGAAAGTTCTAAAAGTTGTTCAACTAACTTTTCCTCTTCTAATGAAACTTTTGGTCTTCCTTTTAGTATTTTTCCAGTAACTGGGTCAATACGATCTAAAATCATCGTTTGATTAAAGCCACTTACTGTAGGTGACCCTTTTGCAATAGTTTGTACTACCCAGCTCAACTGTTTTTTATAATGTAAAAAATCAAGTTCTATCTGGTATGGCTGTGGAATAACGGTTGTGATCACTTGATTTGTTCTTGGGTCAATGATATGTGTAGCATTTGTTTGACCATTATTTACGTCGTCATTCGCATAGCTAACAGGAATTATATTGAATATAAAAGTGAATAGTATTAAAGTTCGTAATAATCTAAATGAAGTTTTTATCAACATGAGGGACCTCTTATTATTTAGACATATTCATTATCTTTATTGTTCTTTAAATAAGGTAAATTATGAATGGATATTACTGCACAAAAAAGAAAGATTCTAAAGAAGTAGAATCTTTCTTAAAGCTTAACTATTCTTAACACACTTCAGCAATTATAAACCTTATTCAAAGACACCATCTCTTGCAATGGTAACATTTACCTTAGTGTTCACTTTCATCTTTGGATAAAACTCTTGTGATTTTTCAGCATCTAAATTTAAGTTTCTAACACTGGCATTATAAATTTCGCCAAAACCAAATAAGTCAGAGTTCATTTCTTGACTGTAACTGATTACTCTGGAAAGTTCACTTTCCATTTTCTTCCCTATTTCATCCTCCAGTTTTATTAAAATTTCAGGATCGCTTATATTAATAGTCGAGTGAGTTTCTAATAATCTACATTCAACATCAATTGTCAAATTAAATTCTGGCGTATCAGGGTTTACTAATTGTATTTTACGTTTTGATTTTATCGAATCAAGTGCAATAGGAAGTACTTCGGGTGAACCATTATTTGATGAAATGGTATTTCCCTCCAATTCCAGCTGAACTCCACCGGCTTGATAGTTATCAAGGATCATCTTGACATAAAATATGTCGTCAAAAGAGTATTCGCCTACCCACCTATCTTCTTCAAATACAGCGATACCATCTAATTCAATCTTTTCCTTTCCTTCATGTTTAACGATGGGCATGATGATACTCCGTATTGGAGAATAATAATCTCTAGCAACCTCATGCAAAGTGGAGGAAACCATTAATTCCTGTTTAATATTATGATCAATTAAATTAAACACATGTTGACCAATATCGGTTATATTTTCGTATTTAGTTTGTATAAGCGATTTTGTGTCACCATCTACGACAGCAAAAAAAACGCTATTAGTAATTTCAGTATCCATCATTAATGTATGGAGAACTTCTGCAATTCCTTTTTCTGCAAGTTCCCTTCCTATTAACACAACCCTTAACTGACCAACCATTAATTTTTTAGATGTATTAGCATTTACTTTATTTCTTATTCCTCTACTTGTAATGTCCGTTTCAGATTTAGTTATGATGACACTTTCAAAGTCTTGGTTAATTGTTCGAATGGTAGCTGTAACTGTAACTTCTTTTTCTGGAGCTGTGTCATAACCCATTAACGTTACCAAACTGATTCGTTCCAAAATTTTCTCTTCCGCACAACTTGCTAGGACAACAATGATTGAAATTAAAATAAAGATGTTTTTTCTCAATTTACATCACCTATTGCTTTTCGCGAGAATTTTCTTTCGAATTATTGCTAGAAAATATAAGATAAACGGGTATACAAAAACTAAGTAAAAACCAATGCGGCCAAATAAATCGTTGACCATTGAAATTTCTCCTCTTGTATTAATAAACACTGAACCGATTAAAACGCTTATTGCAAAAGCCAAGTAAAAAACTCTTGGGCTAATGTTTTTGATTCTTACGATACCTCTGTACGACGCCCACATATATAGACAAAGGTTAGGAATGATAATCACCAACCATAAGCATATCGTAATGATTTCAATCCTTTCGATAAATGGAAGTTTAATAATTGTAAATAAGGTTAGTGTAGCCCATATCGTTTTTTCTAACTGTTCTCCGCTGAAATAGGTTAATGCAACTAACATGAGCATTAAATATAAAGTTAATGTTCCTAACAATCCCAAGTGTACATACTTTTGAGCTTTTTTCTTTTCCTTTTCCTTTATAAATGGATATACCATATTAATAATCTCAAAACCAACAACAGAAAACGCCATTTGATAGGATCCTCTTAAAACACCCATGAAGTCTTCCATAACTGGTAGAAGATAGTAAACGTTTGTAAATTCTAGAGTATAATATAATATAGGTGGAATCCATAACATAAAGAATAGACTGAAAAAGCTAAATCCAACAATTACACGAAATCCGCCAGTAAATGCATAGATGCAAATTAATAATAATGATAAAAGTAATAATAAAGGGTTTATCCGGGGAAATAACCATGTATTAATTACTTCTACATAATTTATTGCGATAGAGAAAAAACCAAACATACAGTAGAAAACATATATAGCATTAAGAAAATTTCCTAAAAGCTTTCCATAAACTTGTTGATGAATCCCATAAATATCTTGCGTTTGGTATAGTTCTAATGTTTTGATCATGATAAAGGCAACAATGTGTGCTAATAGAAAAATGACAATAATTGAAATCCACGCATCTTGTTTCGCTTGCTGGTAAATTAGCCGTTGAAATCCGTGTATCCCTACACCTATTTGTGAACCAGTAATAATATAAAAGAGAAGAAATGCATTTATGGTTTGATTTTGATCTACATCAAGCGTTTTAGTCAATCTTTCACCTTCTCTTTTAGTGCTTATTTTTCATTATCAGAAACATCCTTTTTTGACCCATTACTGCCAGATGATTGTTCCTTCTGTCGTCTTACAATTGAGAATGGTAAACGAATAATACTATCTGCTAGTTCATTTAATCTCGGTGGATAGAATGGCCATAAATATGGTGCACCTAAACTTGTTAATCTTAATAAATGAATTAATAAAAAACAAATCGTGATCATAATTCCGTAAAAGCCCCAAATACCAGCTACAAATATGATGGGAAATCTTAAAATTCGGATTACATTGCCCATCATATAATTAGGAGTTGTAAAGGAAGCCAATGCGCTAAGTGCAATGATGATAATTAGAATATTACTCGTAATCCCCGCTTCAACTGCTGCAGTTCCAATAACGATACCTCCAACGATACCAATCGTTTGTCCAACCTTGGTAGGCAAACGGGCACCAGCCTCACGTAATAGCTCAATAATGATTTCTAAGAGAAACGCTTCAAGAATTGGTGGAAATGGGACAATTGCCCTTGATTCACTTAACGGAACTAGTAAAGGCTGTGGAATCACTTCGTAATGAAATGTTAAAAATGCAACATACATGGGAGTTAAAAAAATCGAAACCATGATTGCAAAAAAACGAAGTAGTCGAATAAATGTTGCAATGGGCCATCTTAAATTTTTATCTTCTCTACTTTGAAAAAATTCAATAAAACTAAATGGAGAAATAATGGCCATAGAACTTCCGTTTATAATAATGCCTACTTTTCCGCCTAATAAGCCATCACAAAATCGGTCAGGTCTTTCAGTTAGTAACAATTGCGGGAAAATTGACTTCGAGCTATCATCTATGAGTTCTGCTAAAACAGCACTATCAATTAAATCTGCAATTTCCAAGTCAGTAATTCTTTGTCTTACAGTTTGAACTTGTTCATCTGGAGCAATTCCTTTGATATATAAGACAGATAATGTCGTTTTTGTTTCTTTACCTACCGTAAATTTTTCATTACAAAGATTTCGATTCGTTATATAGCCTCTAACTAGTGATATATTCGTTGCAAGACTTTCGTTAAATCCAACTTGGGCTCCAATTACTTGCGATTCATTTTCAGGTGCAGCCAATGATCTTGTTTGATAGGCAGTAATTTTCGCAACGACGATTTCGGAATAACCATCAATATGAATTAATACGGCTCCAATAAGTAGATCGTTTATACAATCATCAATGTTCGTTTTAATATCAAGCTCTGATATTGGTAGTATGTCTTTGATAATTTGAGGAGTAATATCTATATCAGATTGCAGTTTTGAGATAATTTGATCATGCAATGTTTTCGTTTCAATAATGAAATCTATGTGAAATAGTGTAATGGTTTCCTTAATGAATTTGATCTTTAAATCAGCTGGAGAATTTGTTCTCTCCTTAATGATATTAATGAGTTTCGTTTTTGATAGGCCATTTTGTGGTGGCTCAGTAATGGTTTTACTCTTTTCATTTTGATTTGCTTCATTTGAGGGAGACTCTTCCCCATCCATTTGTTGTTTATCGTTAACTTGCTCTTTTTTTAATTTCTCTTTCTTTTGCTTTTTTTTAAAGTTAAACATTCATTTACTCCCATATCTCAATCTTGATATAAGAATTGACTAGGATTTTCAGAAGTATACAATTGCTAATTAAAATACTATTTAGAAGACAGTCTTTTATTTAACAAAAAAACTCGAAAAGGCGTGAACCATTTTCGAGTTTTACTATCACTTTATTTTTTTATAAATTTTTTGTGCAGCATGGATGTCATCAAAGTTAGAAGAAAAGTCTGTATAATTGATGGACTCTTTACTACCAAGACATAAGATTCCAAAAGTACCTAAACTATGATAAAAAAGTTGAAGTACTTTATTTTGTAAAGCTTTATTGAAATAAATTAACACGTTACGGCAAAGGATGACGTGAAATTCGTTAAATGAGCTATCAGTTACTAAATTATGTTGTGCAAAAACAATGTTTTTAGCTAAGAAAGACTGAAACTTAACGCCAAGATGGTCTACTTTATAGTAATCAGAGAACGCCTCTTTTCCTCCTGCTTGCAAATAATTATTTGTATACTTTTTCATATTTTCTAGTGGATAACGTCCGTTTTTAGCAATTTTTAAAACGTTAGGATTGATATCAGTTGCGTAAATTTTTGTCTTTTCATATAATCCCTCTTCATTGAGCAAAATTGCCATGGAGTATACTTCTTCCCCTGTTGCGCAACCTGCATGCCAAATCCGAATCGATGGGTATGTTTTAAGAATCGGTACTACCTTTTCTCTAAATTCCTTGAAAAAGAGAGGGTCTCGAAACATTTCGGTTACGTTGATTGAAAAGTCGGAGATTAATCTTTGTAAACAGTCTTTATCGTGTAACACTTTATCTAATAAACTGGTTATTGTTCGTAAATTTTCTGCATTCATACGATGTAATATACGCCTTCTAACAGACGGGTAAGCATAATTACGAAAATCGTAGCCACACCATTCGTATAAACCATTTAGCAGCAATTGTATTTCGATTTTTTCTAAACTCATTTCTATTTCACTATCATGTGGTTGTAAAAAATCCATCGAATTATCCCTCATTTAATAAAGCCATACCTTCATCAATGATATTAATTGATCTGGATTTACTGGTTTCGCAATATAATCGGAAGCACCAATGGCTAAACATTTTTCGCGATCTTCCTTCATCGCTTTAGCCGTTAAAGCAATAATAGGTAAATCACTTAAGTTCAGCTCATTTCTAATTTTTTGAATGGCCTCGTATCCATCCATTTCTGGCATCATGATATCCATCAATACAAGATCGATATCCTTTTGAGTTTGCAAAACATGTAGACTTTCAATTCCATTTTCTGCAAAAACAATTTCATAACCAACCATTTCGAGTACGCTAGAAAGAGCAAATACATTACGTATATCATCATCAACCAGTAAGATTTTTTTACCTTCAACATCAGTATGTTTAATATGTGAAATGGTTGAATTCTCATCTAAATGATTAGATTGCTTACTATTTTTATTCAAGTAAAGCTCAAGTTCGGATTTTAACCGTTCTGGTGAGTGTTGATTTTTAATAATAATTGTATGTGCATATTTACTTAGCTTCATTTCTTCTTTAGTAGTTAACTCTCTACCGGTATAAATGAACACTTTAATTTTGTCATGTATATCGTGTCTTTTTATCTCTTCTAGTAAGTCAAATCCACTCGTATCGGTTAAGCCTAAGTCTAAAATAACACAGTCAAACTGATTAACCTTTAATAATTCGATTGCTTTATGTCCAGTAGAAACAGCTTTAATAATAAAGTCCATTCCCCCAATTAATTCCATTAAGCTATTTCGTTGATTGATATCGTCGTCTACAATTAATAATCGTTTTATTTGGTTTGATTCATCTTCACCCTGCTCAAACGATATACTGTTTTGTAGTGGTTCGGTTAGTTCTACCTGTGCCTCCTGTGTAGGTGCTGCCTCTTCAGATGCTTTTGTTATTTCTTTCACAGATTGTTCAACATAGTTTCCTACGATAAAAGTAAATGTACTGCCCTTACCCTCTTCACTTTCAACGGAAATTTCTCCACCTAAAAGTGCTGCAAGTTCTCTACTGATGGATAATCCTAATCCAGTTCCCCCGAATTTACGACTCGTTGTACCATCTGCTTGTTGGAAGGCTTCAAATATTAAATTGAGTTTCTCTTTTGCGATACCTATCCCTGTATCAATGACAGATAAAGAGATTTTCGGTTGTTCCCCTGCCAGTGGATGATCAGCTAATCCAATTACTAATTGGATTCTACCTTTTTCAGTAAATTTAAATGCATTTGACAAGAGATTTTTTAATATTTGATGTATTCGAACC
Organism: Lysinibacillus timonensis; assembly: GCF_900291985.1. Lineage (NCBI taxonomy): Bacteria > Bacillati > Bacillota > Bacilli > Caryophanales > Bacillaceae > Lysinibacillus > Lysinibacillus timonensis. The sequence continues at coordinate 141,715 of NZ_LT985980.1, forward strand.
TCGTCATTGTAAATCGTTTGTGGTGTACCATCCTTAATAATTACTTCAAAATCTAGGTTTTTACTTTCAGCCATGAAACTGAAGCTATTATGAACAAACTCTTGTATAGAACTTATGGACACATCACTTGCAATAATTTCCGTTTTACCAGATTCGATTTTTGCCAAATCTAAAATGTCATTAATTAAAACGAGTAAATCGTGACCTGATGAATAAATCGTTTTTGCGTATTCGATTTGTTTCCCCGTTAAGTTTTGATGTGGATTATCAGCAAGTAGTTTCGATAAAATTAATAAGCTATTTAATGGTGTACGTAATTCATGGGACATGTTTGCTAAAAATTCGGATTTGTATTTTGAACTTAAAGCAAGTTGTTCAGCCTTCAGTTCCAGTTCATGTTTTGCCTTTTCCACTTCTCGGTTTGTTTGATCGTATTTAAGATTTTGTTCTTCTAATTTTTTCGCCTTTTCTTCTAATTCAACATTGGTTTGCTCTAATTCTTCTTGTTGCATTTGAAGTTTCAACTCAGATTGGCGCAATGCTTGAGTTTGTTCTTCTAGTTCTTCATTTGTTGCACGTAATTCTTCTTGCTGATTTTGAAGTTCTTCAGATTGAGCCTGTATTTCTTCCATAAGTGTTTGTGTTTCTTCTAACAATTTAGCTAGTTGAATCCGATTAATGATACTATCAAGCACAATTCCGAGTGTATCAATTAATTCTTTTAGGAAGCTTTTTTGAGACTCACTATAAGACTTGAAAGAAGCAAGTTCAATGACTGCTTTTACTTCCCCTTCAAAACAAATAGGTAGTATTACTAAATTTAGTGGCAATGCTTCGCCTAAGCTCGAAGAAACATGTATGTAATCGGAAGGTACGTCGGTTACAAAAATCGGTTTCTTCTCTAGAATTGCTTGTCCAGTTAACCCTTCTCCCAATTGGATTGTTTTTATTTGTTCACGACTCTTTAATCCATAAGCAGATACAAGCTGATAGTTTTCACTACTATGATTATTTAAATCTTTTACATACATGGCTGCGAAGCTCGATTCTACTAACGGTACTAATTTAGACAACAATGTATGGCCTAATGTTTCTAATTCTTGTGTACCACTTAACTTCGTTGTGATATCAGTAATATGTGTTTTCTTCCATGTGATTTCTTGTTCATTTTCTATTTGTTTAGCGATTCTATCAATCATTTGATTGAAGGATTTGGCCATTTCATCAAATTCGTCGTTCGCTAAAACTTCTACTTTTTGGTCTAACGAATTACCCGCATTCGAAATATTACTCATCACCTCAGACATGGAGCTAATCCGTTTTGTTAAAGGTAAGATTGTTCGAAGTAGGATGAGAATGATAGTTAGAATACATATAGCAAGAATCACATTAATAAGAATGGTCTCATTTTGGAAATTCGATACTAATGTCGTTAAGGAAGTCCCAAGATTTGACTCAAACGATTTTGTCATTTGCGATAAGATATCTGAAAAATGATCATGAAATTCATCCGAACTCTCATCCATTATTTTTTTTGCTTCTTCAAACCTGTCATTATTAATTAGATTGATTACTTCATTTACATAAGTTTGATATTCCGTATTCGCTTCTATTAACGTATTGACAAGTTCTTCTTGTTCTCTTGTTTGTACGCTTGATTTTAGAAGGTCAATATTGCTCCGAATGTTTTGACTTTCATTGGTTAATTGAGCAATTTCCTGGTTGATTGCTTCCCCTTGATCAAAAATAATTAAATTTCTTAATATTAATCCTTCATCTTTCACATCTGCCCGAATTTGCCCGGCTAAAACTGTTTGATCATAATTTGTTTGTACAATATTACTCGCATTATTCAAATGTACTACTTGATACCAACCAACTCCTAATATAATGAAAAGAAAAAGTGGTAACGTACTAATTGCAAGTAAAAATTTTGTTCTTACTTTCATTTCTACACCTCAATCCAAGTAAACAACAACGACTAATTCGCTACATTTTCTTTCATTATACAACGTTCGTAGACTAGAGAAATTGCATGAACTCTATCAGAAACATTAAGTTTAGATAGTATATTCGTAATATGATTCTTCACTGTATGTTCACTGATAAATAATTGCTCTGATATTTCTTTATTGCTCAATCCTTCAACAATTAAGCTGAAGACGTCATATTCCCTAGTTGACAGTGAATACTCAGCTTTCACGTGATAAATTGCCTTTTTAATAATGTCCTTTTGGATACCTATCTCATCATGTTCCCTGTGTGCAGGAGTCGGTTGGGTAGTTGGCTTTAATTTCACTACAGAATTCCCATTATTAATAAAATTCTGAATAAAGTCATTAGGCGATAATGGTTTACTAAATATATAACCTTGAACCTCATTACATTGATATTCGGTTAATAAATGGAGTTGTTCCGTTGTTTCAACACCTTCAGCAATAACTGACATATGAAGTTTTTGTGCTAAAAAGATGATGGATTCAACAATCACTCTACTGTTATTTTCATTAGGATTTAAGTCTTGGATAAACGATTTATCGATTTTTATAGCGTCAAATGGGAAATTTCTTAAATAATTCAAAGATGAATAGCCTGTTCCATAATCATCAAGGCTAATATAAATACCCATTTCTTTTAATTTCTTCAAAGTGCTCTTTACAATGATATCATTCTGTAAAATTGCAGTTTCAGTAATTTCAATTTCTATTTCTTTGGGTGAAATACCGAACTCATTTAGAGTTTTTTGAATGTTATCGATTAAATTTTTTTGTAAGAAATGTTGAGCAGAGTAATTAATGGCAATTCGAATGGGTGTTTTCAATTCTTTCTTCCAACTGTTTATTTGATGACAAGCATTTTTTAATACCCAATCATCTATATCAAAAATAAAACCGATTTCTTCTGCTATCGGAATAAATTCTTCCGGAGAAACCATTCCCCATTTTGGGTGATTCCAACGTAAAAGTGCCTCAGCACTAATAATATTTCCTGTTCGAACATCTACTCTCGGTTGATAAACAAGTGAAAATTCGTTTCTCTCAATTGCCTTTCGTAAATCCGTTTGCATTAAAAACGTACGGTACGTATTGATATTCATCCCTGAATGAAATACTTTAAACTTATTTTTTCCTTGTTCTTTAGCGCGGTATAGTGCTGTATCAGCATTTTTTAGTATCGTGGTAGCATCTTCTCCATCAAATGGAAAGATTGTTAAGCCAATACATGTTGTAATAAAAAATTCATAGCTATCAATATAGAATGGATCATTAAGAGAATGAATTATTTGATTTGCAATTTCTAAAGCTGTTTCACGATCAGTATTAGGCAATAATAGGATAAATTCATCTCCTCCAATTCTCGCAAGAAGATCCCCCGTTCTGACCGTCTCTGAAAGCCTCTTTCCAACTTTTTGCAATAGTTTATCACCAATTACATGCCCTAATGAATCATTTACATATTTAAACCGATCTAAATCTAAAAATAGAACAGCTAATGTTTCGTTTGTATTTTTGGCTTTGTTTATTTTTTCAATTAATTGCTCGTTAAATAATCTTCTGTTAGGCAATTCAGTTAACGCATCATGATAAGCCATATGTTCAATCACTTTATTTTTCTCTAATAATACTTGTGACTGTTCGAGTAGCTTCTGTTGTAATAGGTAGATTTCAACATATCTTTCTACTTTCGATTTCAAAATAATCGGATCAAATGGTTTTAAAATATAATCAATAGCTCCTACTGAATACCCCATAAAAATATGTTCTGAATCTAAATAGTTGGCTGTAATAAATAAAATGGGGATATCTTTTGTTTTCTCCCGAGCCTTAATAATTTTAGCTGTACTAAACCCATCCATCCCTGGCATTTGTACGTCTAGTAAGATTACTGCAAAATCATATCTTAATAGATATTTAAGAGCCTCTTCCCCCGAAGAGGCTTTGATTAATTGATATTCATCTTTTTCTATAATGGCTTCTAATGCTAATAAGTTTTCGGGTCGATCATCTACTAATAGAATATTTACCTTCGCTTCGTTTTTCATTTTCTCTCCACCCACAATTAGTTTCTTTAAATATGTATTTAAAGAATAGCATATTAAAGGTGTTCTAGGGAGTAGTTTAGTATTATTTAAATAAATTAATTAATGTAGATGATATAAGTACAAAGAATTATTTATGAGATATTTGTGATATTTATTTCGACTTTATTCGACATTAATACAAAATAATGACAATGATTGATAGCGGTAAGAATGAACATCTCTATCTTAGTATAATAATTGAAGGTTAGTATTTGTCACTTACCATTGGGTGAAAAATTATTTATAATGAAGTCTTACCCCATTGAGTTTTTAAAATGTAAACATATTTCTACCTAGTTCTTTAGATTTATATAGATTGTTATCCGCTAATTTGAATAATTCCTCGACTGACGTTGTATCGACTGGATAAAAAGAGATTCCGATACTTGCTGTTACCTGAATTTCATGCTCTTTGAAATACATAGGGTTTTGAACAGTATGTAGCAATCGCTTTGAGATTTGCTGTACTGCTTCTTTATTGTTCACTTCTGGTAAAACGACCGTAAATTCATCTCCACCTACCCGAGAAACAGTATCTTGTTTTCGTAGTGAAGATTTGATTCTACGAGCAAACTCTTTAATTACTTCATCGCCAATATCATGCCCGTAAGTATCATTGATACTTTTAAATTTGTCACAATCAATTACTAACAATGCGGTTAGTTTTCTTGTTTTTTCAGAAGTAATGATTGCTTGGTTCAATTGTTCATTAAACAGTCTTCGATTCGGTAAACCAGTCAAATGGTCATAATAAGCTAATTTTTTAAGTTTTTTTTCTCTATTTTTCACATCGGTAATATCATCAGAGAATATCATAATTCGCTCTAGTTCTTGTTCTGGAGAAATAATCGGTGTGAAATGAGAGTTTAGCCATACAGCATATCCATCCTTGTGCAAATGTCGAATTTCAATTTCAATTGCCTCTTTCTCATCAATTACTTTTTTCAATGTCGCCTTTGCTAAAGTTAAATCATCCGGGTATATATTTTGGTACAATGATTTTCCTATTTCTTCTCTTATAGAATAACCTAACACATCTTCTATTGAAGGTGAGACAAAGGAGATGTTTCCATTCAAATTTAAAATCTTTATAATACTTTTTGAGTTTTCGGCAATGATTCGGAAACGTTCTTCACTTTGACGTAAAGCTTGGTCAGCGCGTTTTTTTTGTGTAACATCTCGAAACATGACAACAATAAGATGTTCTCCATTCTCGCTTATGGATGCTGTTGTCGATTCTGCATATATTTTTTCACCATTAATATCGATAAAGATTTCTTCCTGATTTGTTGCTTTTTCGCCCAATAACTTTGTACTTTTTGCACGTTCACTCACTGGTTGTTTATAACTATGGTGAACGAATTGAAGTAGTGGTTTACCAATGACTTGACTTGCTTTTTGAGCTTTTAATAGATTAATTGCTGCTTGATTAACGTAAGTTATGATTTTACCATTATGAATTACAAGCGGTTCTGGAGAGTATTCGATCACACGTCTAAATTTCTCTTCACTCTTTTTTAGTTTCGTAACTACTTGCTTTTCTTTTGTAATATCTTTGTAAATTACGATTGCCAAGTACATTTCATCGTTAATGGGACGATATGTTGCAATTATGTCAACGATAGATCCATCTTTTCTTTTACGTTTTGTCTCAAATTGTAAGTGCTCTTGTTTTCGAATACGTCCTAACAATTCGTCTAATTGAGGCACTTGGTTATCTAAATAAATATTTGTCAAAGGCATATTTAACAGTTCATCTGGTCTTAATTGAAACATTTCAGAAAACGTAGGATTTGCATGAAGAATTTTTCCGTTATGCCCAAGCATGAATATGGCATCTGTAGAATAATTCCAAATTAAATCATGTTGTTTTTTTATTTTCTTCATTTCTTTTTCTTTTTTCTTTTGCTCTGTAATGTTACGAGCAATACTTGATATTCCAATCACCTCCCCAAACTCATCATAAAGAGGTGATAATGTTACACTGAGATCTAGAATTTGTCCTGTTTTTGTTTGTCTTTGTACATGGACATTTTGCATTTTTTTCCCTTGTAAAACCTGTTTATATTGTTCTTGCGCTTCATTTTTTAACCAGTCAGGAATTGTACCATTTGGTTGATGAATAATGTCTTTTTTTGTAAACCCAAAGACTTTTGTAAATGCTTCATTAATAAATTCGATTTCATAATTTAAATTGATGATGGAGATGGAATCATTGCTATGATTAACAAACGATTCCAATTGCTCGTTTACTCTATTTAGTTTATTTATAGCTTTTTTTTGTTCAGTAATATCTTTTGCAATTCCAAAAATACCTGTAACAATTCCTTCCTCAATGATGGGGATCTGTTTTATTTGAGCATAGATTTCTGTACCGTTTTTATGGTATATCACTGTTTCATAATTGACTGTTTCCCCCATGATAGTACGGTTTAGCCATTCTTTTACATCATTCATTTGTTGTTTCGAAATAATTTGAAATAAATTCGTCCCCATCAATTCAAGTGGTGTATACCCAAATATTGATTTATTAGCCTCATTCGCTTCTAATACATAACCGTCCTTATCTAACATAAATACAGCGTCTTCGTTATTCTCAAACAGTGAATTCAATCGTAATTCGTTATGTTGTAGTAACCGCTTTGCCCTCTGTAGCTCCTGGAGTTTACTCATTCTATCTGTAATATCACGAACTATTGCTACAATGTATAGTTCATCATAATTGTTGATAGGAGTTAAAATAGTCTCAGATATGAAGATTTCTCCATTTATTTCAGTTTGATCTTCAAATTTTACAACTTTATTCGTTTTAGCTACTTTTAAATGTTGTTTATGTAAGAATTCTGCACTTTCTTTCGGTAAAACGTCATAAAATGTCTTACCAAAAATGTTTTCATTTACTTTGATTGCTTTCATGCCAGCTTTATTGGCTAGAACGTAATTTATAGAGTTCTCATGTACTTCCATAACAAAAAAGCTATCTTGAATAGAATTAAATACATTTAACATCATGTTACTGAAAGTTGAAAAATCGTTTTCCATACTTTGTCCTTGAACCATTTAAATTACTCCGTTTCACTGTTTGATTTTCCGTATTGACTACTTTTTTATTCTAAAGGATGGTAGAAAAAGGGTATATCACCATTCCTTCTTATTTTAGTAGGAATGGATTCCTACTTTTGTTAATATAGCACTCGTAATGTTTAAACCTACTACGTATAATTATTTATTCCTTTAGTGTATTTTTCCCCAAAACTTTAGGTGAAACTTCAACACTAGTATGTGTTGGTCTTTCTATTTTATAGCTTAAAAAAGAAGTATCCCCTTTTCAGGTGAATACTTCTACTTCTTGATCTTCTTTAAGTAAAAATTCTGCAGCAATTTCATAACCGCGCATGTAATCTGGGGAACCTGGGAAGATATGCATAAACCCATGTATATTACCATCAAATCGAATCAATTTCACATTGGCTCCTGCTCCCTTCATTTTTTCTGCATATGCCTCTCCTTCATCACAATAGGGATCATACTCGGCGGTATAAATTAATGTATCAGGCATTTTCGATAAAGTATCATTGGAGGTATTGATGGGTGAATGATCAATAAAACGTGTTAATTGAGGTTGTTTTTTCGCTATATCAACACCATATTTAGCGTTATACATTTTGCGTGAGAGGTATTCGCTATCATCAATCGTTTCAACTAAGTCCGTTACTGGATAAAATAAAATTTGCTTGTCGAATGAAATTTCTCCAGATTCGATTGATTTAGTTACAATGGATGTAGTAATGGTTGCTCCAACACTTGCGCCACATATGTTTATATCGTTTCGGCTTGAATGAAACGTATTTGCATGATTTTGAATCCATTTGGTTGTTTGGTAACAACGATCTAAAAAGTCTGTATGGGCTAAATCCGAAGAAGAATAATTCACGGCTATGACCTTGTGGCCTGAAAAGGAAGCAATCATTCGACAAGGAATATCAGCTAATTCCAAATCATTACTTATAAAATTTCCTTCATGGAAAAATACTAACAGAGAATAATGATCTTTCTTTTCCGGTGTATAAACTTTTATAGATATATCCCCAGTGGGTAGCGGAATTGTTTGTTCTTCAATTTGGTAGACTGAGGGTCTCCTTTCCTCTGGTGGATTTTCAATTTTAATACCATCTTTGCGTTCATCTGAATGATGATCTAAATGTTGTAATATATAGGAATGTATTGGCATAACATGCTCCTTTCTGTTATTGATATTAAAAAACTGCACCTCAAAATTTAGAGATGCAGTCCGAGTAAACTTTCAACGTTTTTAATTGTGATTCAATTGGGACTTTACTTCCTCAACGTTTGTATCACTAAATATCGACGTTCCTTTTCCGCCCGTTTGTGCTAGTAATTTAAACACTTCATTGTAGGATAAACCTGATTGGGCGTTACGTTTTTTTACTTCATTAATATTCGTACCTGCAACAGTATATTGATCATTATTTTGTTTCATTTAGGTTACCCCCAAATTGATTTGATTTTATTTTGTGTCAATAAAGTGGTTTTATAAATGGTACTTGTCTTTTCATATGACTTCTTTTGCCATGGATGACGGTCGTATAAGTTAAAGGATGATTTTTATAATAGGAAGGTAGCCATAATTTTTCATTCCCCTATGTATAATGTGAAATTTGAAGTGATTTGGATGGATATGAACTTACGCACCCATCGGTCATTTACCTCATATTCTAATACTAAAAGAATCGAGGTGAACGGTTATGCTTTCACTGGGTGTTGAGTTAACAGCTCTTCATTGGATATATGTTGTATTTATCGTTCTCATTATTGGATTAATGGTGAAACGGCGAGATACTACGCTCATTAGTATACTTGGTATATTTTTGATTGCAGTAGTTGCAACTGGGGATTTAGTCGCATCTATTAGTGGTGTTTTTAAAAGTTTTGTCTTTGCAACGACTGAACTATTATCTACGATTTTGATCATATGTATTATTGTTGCCATGAGTAAAGTGCTCCAAAAAACGGGTATTAATGAAGTAATGATTGCACCATTTACTAAAATTATTAAATCACCTTCTTTAGCGTATTGGACGATTGGTATTCTGATGATGCTTATATCATGGTTTTTCTGGCCATCACCAGCAGTTGCATTATTAGGTGCGGTTATGTTACCAGTGGCAATCCGTGCGGGGCTTCCAGCTCTTGGAGTAGCGATGGCAATGAACTTGTTTGGGCATGGGATTGCACTATCAAGTGACTTTATTATTCAAGGTGCTCCCAAATTAACAGCGGATGCTGCTGGAATTCCTGTTTCAGACGTTGTAACAGCCAGTATTCCGTTAGTCATTACAATGGGAGTTGTAACAACCCTAGTTGCCTTTTTCTTATTAAAACGAGATATCAAGCGCGGTACAATGGAAATGGTAGGGTCTTATGATGGAGAATTAGAGGTAGAAAAATCAGAGGATATATTGACATTAAGACAAAAACAATTTTTTGCAGTTCTAATTCCAGTCGCTTTTTTATTAGACGTTGTAGCCATGTCTGTATTTAACTTATCAGGTGGAGATGCTACAGCGATCGTTGGTGGTACAGCTATAATTATATTGTTACTATTGACGATGTTTGCGCATAAAAGTAGCGGTCTAGAAAAAACGACTAGTTATTTAATAGAAGGATTTCAGTTTGGATTTAAAGTATTTGGGCCAGTGATTCCAATCGCTGCATTCTTTTATCTTGGGGATTCTGGTTATACGGCGATGATTGGTGATTTGCCAGATGGTTCCCAGGGTATCGTCAATGACCTAGGTATGGCACTAGCAGGAGTTGTTCCACTAACGAAGGAAATCGCTGCAATTACGTTGACGGGTGTCGGAGCTATTACTGGATTGGACGGTTCTGGTTTCTCTGGAATAACACTTGCAGGTTCCATTGCAAACTTGTTTGGTACAGCTATTGAAAGTGGCACTGCAACACTAACCGCTCTTGGTCAAATCGCCGCAATTTGGGTTGGTGGCGGTACATTAGTTCCTTGGGCATTAATTCCTGCTGCAGCAATTTGTAACGTTAGTCCATTTGAGCTTGCAAGACGAAATCTTATACCAGTAGTTGCTGGGTTGGTTGTTACGACGATTGTAGCAATGTTTTTAATATAATAATAAAAAGATAGTGAGTTATGAATTGCTCACTATCTTTTATAGTAGCTATGTTTAAGTATACATTACATTTTCAATGAGAATTGCAATTCCTTGTCCCCCACCAATACAAAGGGAGGCAATACCGTACTTTTTATTTTGTAGTTGAAGTTCTTTTGCTAATGAATACGTAATTCGAGCACCACTAGCACCAACAGGGTGACCTAAAGCGATAGCTCCACCGTTGACATTAACTTTTGAAGCGTCCAATTTTAGCTCCTTTAATACCGCTAATGTTTGTGCTGCAAAAGCTTCATTAATTTCAAATAGGTCAATCTTGTCTATAGTTAATTTCGCTTTCTCTAACACATTTAGTATAGCTGGTACAGGTCCGATTCCCATAATATTCGGATCAACTCCAGCAACAGCCCAAGTAAGAATTTTAGCCATAGGTTTTAGATGATATTTGTTTACAGCTTCTTCTGATGTTATAACCAATGCGGCAGCTCCATCATTGATACCACTTGAATTTCCAGCTGTTACAGTACCATTCTTAAAAAAAGCTGGTTTTAAATTGCTTAATTTCTCCATGCTTGTTTGTGGACGAATGTGTTCATCCTTTTCTACAATTAGTTCCTGTCCTTTTGGATTTTTCGTGATGACAGGTACGATTTCTAGTGCAAAGCGCCCAGATTCGGAAGCCATATGAGCTCTATGATGTGAAATCATTGAATACTCATCTTGTTCTTCTCTACTAATCTTATATTTTTCTGCCAGATTTTCTGCCGTCATACCCATACCACAACCTATATATTCGTCCGTTAATGTTCCCCATAGCATATCATCAATAACGGGTGCTTTATTTGGACTACCAAAACGTGTACCTCTTAAAGAATGTGGCGCTCGTGACATATTTTCTGTGCCTCCAGCTACAATATAATGCGCATCACCTAACAGAATAGACTGCGCACCGCTTATGATTGCTTGTAGGCCTGAACCGCATAAACGATTAATAGTAAGGGCAGTTGAAGATTCTTCTAGCCCGCTCTTTAACCCTATATGACGGGTTAAGTAAGCAGCGTTTTTATGTGTATGAATGACATTCCCAAAAATAATCTCATCGATTTCCTCAGGTTCAATATTGCTTTTCTTTAACGCTTCCTTCGTTACTGCAACTCCTAAATCGACATCTTCTGTTTGCAAAAACGCTCCTCCAAAACTACCAAATGCGGTACGACTTCCTTCAATAATATACACCATATCCGTACTCCCCCTTTAGTGGGCAATTATTTTCAACTAATCTATTATTTAATAACTTATTAAACTTCCATCAACTCATACTATGTTTTGATTTAGTCTTATATTAAATTTTAAAGTCGTGCAATTTGATCCCCGAAATTTAAAAAAATAAAAAACAGGCATCTTTGAAAAGTGCCTGTTAAACATAATATATTTAATTTAAGTATCGCCCATATGCTGGTTTGGCTATCTCGTCAAAATTTTTAGCGAGATTTTCTAGATTTTCTTTCAGTTCTTCACCTGACATGACGAGTCCATGGCCCGTAATGGCAACAGATGGATTTAAATAAGCTAATTTTGTGACGGATTCTCTTGCTAAGTCCCAATCAGTTGTAAAATATCGTGGTGGGCCCGTTATTTCTTTTTCTTGCACTAAAACTTTGAATAAAGAATCTTGCCTAACCGTCACGAAAGCATCTCCCACAATTAAAGCTCTGTCACTATCTCTAAAGAACGAAACATGGCCTGGTGAATGCCCTGGTGTATGAATCCACTTCCAACCCGTTAAACTTGGAATCGAGCCATCGTTAGGAAGAGGCTTCACGTGATTCCCTAACTGAATTGGGTCATTAGGGAAGTAAAAAGACATTCTAGCAACAAATCCACCCTCTACTGCCGTGTCTGCTTCTGGATATTTCAATTGGCCTGTTAAGTAAGGAATTTCTAATGGATGCGCATATACAGGTACATTCCAATGTTCAATTAATTCAATAATACTGCCTACATGATCAAAGTGACCATGTGTTAAAATAATCGCTTTTGGCCTCGTATTCTTGCCGAATTTTTCCTCAGCTTCTTGAATAATCGTTTCAGAAGCTTTTGGCATACCTGCATCTATTAATACCCAACCATTTTGATCTCCAACGAAACATAGGTTCACCACTTGATTTGTACATACGTAAATATCAGAAGTAATTTGTTTTCCAAATCCACTCATTACGGAAGTAACCGGGATATATTTATAATCATCGCCGTAATTCATTTGTTCATTGTTCATAACACACAAACCTCCTCTTGTTACGTATTTTTTCTAAAACTTATAACTTTATTCATTTAAAAGAGGAAAACCCACGTTTAATACGTGGGCTAAAAAGCATTATTGAATAGGAATTTCAATTTCTGCGGATCCATTTAAAAAGCTTGGATAGCTATTAAAGTAAAGTTTTACGGGATTTAAAGCATCTTTTAAATCAAATGAATACGTTGCTTCTTGTCTTTGCTCTATTGTTGAAATGGAATGACTATTTGAGTAATATATATTGCCATTCGCATCTAATACTTTACTGAATAGTTGACCTTTCATTTCAGAGTGATCGGTATAAGTAACATCAATCCAATTAAATCCACCAACTTTTATATCTATTTCATTTTCAAGCGGATTCTTTAATACTTTTTGCTTTAGGAAATCAACTACTACATAATCTTCTCCTTTAGGCAACGCCTCTATTTCGTCTAAGATAAGGGTTAGTTTTTCTGGTTTTCTGAAGTAGTTACTTTGTATGAATAGACTAATTGATTCATCTCTGAATCCACCAAAAGAAATTAATCCATTTGAGGGTCTACCCCATTCTTCCCCATTTTCATCTAACAATTTAATTCGGTCTATATTTAAAATTTGCATTGTATTTTCTTCGTCTACCGATAGTTTGATTTCAGCTCTTAAAGGTGAGATTTTAATGAATTCTATAATGATTTTTTGACCATCAACTACTACCACCTTATTTTGTTCAATGATTTTTGATTGCTGGATTGGTTTAGACAAAGTAAAAGGCACGTTAAAGGAAGTATCCTCTTCATCATCAAATGTTACGTTTAATTCAAAGTTTGGATTGGAGTAATCAATTACTTCACTAGCCACGACCTCAAATTTATCTTTTATAATATTAGTTGGTTCTTCAGCATACCAACTATACATACTAGACGCTTGTAAATTCTCTCCATTTTGCGTTAAATCAAATTCTGTCGTGTCTAATTTTGATATATCATAAGGGGCTTCTAATTGATAAAAAATAATCATCCCGGATTCATCCGCAATTGTTCCTAGTATAGTAAGGGTTAGATTATTCTTCGTTTGGACAATTCCAAGCTCTTCATAGTATTCATTTTCAACGATATCTTTAACCCCTTTATCTGCGGTTATGAGCTCAACAAGAGGGGCAAAGCCAGGAATTTTGGCCACAGATTGTGCAAATGCAGGTGAAATACGAATCGAAGTGACAAATACTATAATTAATATAGTAACTATGGCTAATTGTTTGTAAATGGTAGCATTTCGATTATCTCGTTTCTTATATTTGGAATAGCCTGCTTGTCGAGCTTTCGCTAATTTATCCTTTGGTACTTCTATAGTGTCCATTTCTGAAAGTAGACGTTGTATTTCTTTTTCGTTCATTTTACTTCCCCCCTTCACCAAATAGAGATCGTAGTTTTTTCAACGTTGTGTGTAAACGTGATTTGACAGTTCCTTCTGGAATTTGTATCGTTTCTGCGATTTCCTCATTTTTTAAATCTTTATAATACTTTAAATAGATTAATTGCTGTTGATCGATTGATAGTTTAGATATCGCCTCTGACAGTTCCAAATGAATCGTATTCTGTGTTTCACCCATTTCAATTTCTTTCTTTAGTTCCACTCGGTTCAGTTTTCGCTTCATATCATGACATACGTTCAATAAGATACGAATGAGCCATGTGGAGAGAAATTCCGGGTGTTTGACTGTATGTATTTTTTTAATACTTCTGTAAGTAAATTCTTGTATTGCTTCTAATGCATCGTGTTCATTCCTTAGATAACTATAAGCAATTCGATAGTGAACATCTTCATTGAGTTCTAATACTTTTAAAAATGCGTCATGGTCCCCACCTATTGCTCGTTTTGCTAACTCAAAATCACCCATTTACATCCCTCCTTTACTTATTAGACTATTCAAGTTACAAAATCGTTCAGGTAAATTTTATAAAATTTTTGGTTAAAGTTCTTTTATATATCGGTATCATTAGTTTAACTAAAAAGTCATATAAATTGATAATAGATAAGAGAATGGGGTGAAATTGCTGAAATTAAAGAAGATTACAGGGATTTTCGCTTGTTTAGTAGGGATTATCTTTTTCGGTTTTACATATGAGCCATTAGGAATGATAGGTAATATTGAGATTCATATTATAGGAATATTGTTTGTTGTGAAGGGGCTAAATCTTTTTTTTCATAAGGAGAACACTCAATAACTTGATAGAGGCTTGGACAAAACTAATAAATTTTTAAATAATGACAAATTTTATCAGAAACTAAATCGGAAAACTTGAAAAGCCTCGCCTTTTCGTTAATAGTTCCCTTTAAATGTTCATCATAGTAAATTGATAGGCAAATGAGCTTAGAAATTTCTTGTTTTCTAACTCCATTTTCTAATTTATTATTAAATACCAAATGGTTATTTTATTAATGCATGAAATATTTAAACGGATAAATTCCGCTTATATTAAAAAACCCCTCTATTTTTTTGAAAATAAAGGCAGTTTTTCCGGTTATCTTATCCATTTCTCTGAATTTTGCCTAAATTAGAGCAGTTAATCGGAATTTCTCCACTTATTTACGCTGCTTTTGCCCCCACTATATACAATAGACGGAGTTTCTCCGCCTATTTCATTAAAAAAATATAAAAGCTAGGGTAAAACCTACTTTGAATTGAAAAAACCGGTGGCATTTTGCAAAAGTAAAATGTCATCCGCTAAATTTTTGCATGATAAAAGGACGCTTTTTGATACACGACAACTAACTCCCGGCTAAAATAATTTGCAAATTGCAAGAAGAACAATTCACATTAAGATATAGTGTTATCTTTAACCCGACGGACAGAATACCATTAATAGTATTTCTTAACAATTTGAAGTACAACACTTTGAATTACCACAGTATATCGTGGTAAATGCCGGATACGCAGTAAACAGGAACAGATCCAGTAAATGGATTCCTGAAGGCAATTTAGGCTTTACTCTCTTTTGGTTGGAGGAAAACCAAAGTTTGATAACTAAATCGGCATTGCGCTATGGCCGTAAACTTAAGCAATTAAACGGCAAGATCATAAGATTTGTCTCCAATGATGTGATTTAAAAAAAGCGTGAAATCGACAGTACGATTACACGCTTTTCTAATTATTGAATCTAGTTTTGTCCTAGTCTCTTTTAGATTAAATATGATATTCGATTTCATCTTCCGCATAGTGCCAATCGTATGGCGTGATTTGGTAAACGTAGTAGTTTAGCCAGTTATAGAATAGTAAATGTGAATGAGCACGCCATGTGTTTTTTGGATCTTGACTAGGGTCATTATTTGGGAAGTAGTTCACTGGCATCTCCACATCGTCTTCCCCTCGTTCAACATCTCGTTTATATTCATCAGCTAATGTGTGGGCATCATATTCTAGATGTCCTGTAATCATAATATGTTTTGTGTCTTTGGATTGGATAATAAATGCCCCTGCATCATCTGAATAGCTTAATAATTCTAAGTCTGGATGGTTGCGGACTTCATCAAGCGAAACATCAGTATGTCTTGAATGTGGTGCAACAAATTCGTCACTAAATCCTCGCACTAAATCTACCG
This sequence comes from Lysinibacillus timonensis, assembly GCF_900291985.1. Taxonomy (NCBI): domain Bacteria; kingdom Bacillati; phylum Bacillota; class Bacilli; order Caryophanales; family Bacillaceae; genus Lysinibacillus; species Lysinibacillus timonensis. The sequence goes on from NZ_LT985980.1 coordinate 157,838, forward strand.
TTAAGTCTGTTATGACATGTGAATATATACCTGAACATTTTTTTGGTAATTCAAATTTGCCTATACCAAAATGGTAATAGAGGGCTGCTTGTGCTCCCCAGCAAATATACATATTTGATGTTACATTCACTTTTGACCAATCCATGATTTGAGTTAATTCGTTCCAATAGTTAACATCTTCAAATTCCATTCGTTCAACAGGAGCACCAGTAATAATCATTCCGTCGAATCGGCGATGTTTGATTTCGTCGAACGTTTTATAAAATGTTTCTAAATGTGATTTAGATACATTTTTAGACGAGTATGTTGCTGTATTTAAGAATGTTACATTCGTTTGTAAAGGAGTATTACCTAATAAGCGTAATAGCTGTAATTCCGTTTTTTCCTTTTCTGGCATTAAGTTAAAAACTAAAATGTTCAACGGACGTATTTCTTGCGTCCTTGCGCGGTCTTCTTCCATGATGAAGATTTTCTCTTGTCGTAAAATTTCACCAGCGGGTAAATTTCTCGGTATATTGATAGGCAATATCGTTTCCCCCATTTCTTAAATATGCCGATTTCATCTATCTTTTTACATATAAAAACCTCTCATTCCAGCAAGAGAATGAGAGGGTACAATTTAAATTTACGCTCTCTTATCTCCCAAGACATTTGTCTTGCTGGAATTAGCACCTTTCTAACCGAAAGTTAGAGGTTGCTGAAGCTTCATAGGGCCATGTCCCTCTGCTTCTCTTGATAAGATTGATTGATGAAATTAAACTAATACTAACATAAACGATAAAAGTTTGCAATATTTGGCCTTTACTTTTTAGAGACAAATCTTTCTTTCCAAATCAAACTTTCTTTCTCTGTAATTTGCTTTTCTAATTCCTGATCCCACTTCTTCAATAATGTATTCCATACACGGACAAAAAAAGTATCGTTTTTCTCATCGTGAACAATCATTTCGATAAATGGAATATCATTGACTTGTTCAAATTCTAGTGAATCAATAGCTGTGATAGTAATTGGATCTTTAGAATTTTCTTCTTCACTATCTCCTGAGTCTTGTCGGTGAATCGATTGTACTTCATTGAGTAACAACTCTTCTGATATGGTTAGCTGATCAGTTTGTTCATAAAAACGATAACTAGTTTCAGGGAAATCTTCGTACTCCAATACTTCTTCTAAATCACCAATAATAAAGTCTTTGTGTGTAGGACTATATAGTAGTTCTAGGGATGAAACATCTTGAATTTCTTCGTAGACACCGCTGTTTAACTGTATTCTCCCTTTATCGGTTATCTGATAATATACATCAGTTCGTTCGATCAGCCCCATTTTCTCCATTTTTGAAAGAAGATCTTGTACGAATAGTTGTTCTACTAATAATATTTCACTGATTTGTTGAGCGTTTTTGAATTTTGCCTTATCAACTGAAATTAAGAGCATTTTCATTAAAATATCCATCTGTCGACGAAGAACAGGTCTGTATAAAACGATAATAGTGTGAACAGGTACACACCAAAAGTTTGATTCAACTAGTCGTTGATGTTGTTCTAATTGTGAAGTGAATTTTTCAAGTAATGATTGTAGCTGCATAGTTACTCCTAAAATAAAGACGATTTGTACGATATTGAAAGTTATCATACCTTAATTATTTATATAATATCTAAAACCACTTTGCGCTTTTACTGTTTTTAATAAATTTTGATACATTGCTTGAGTCTCTTTTTTCTTTGGACGAGTTGTAAACATTTCGGTACTGCCAATTAACATGAGTAGCTCACGAGCTCGTGATAAGGCGACATTCAGTCGTCTGTAATCTTTAGCAAAGCCAATATCCCCATGTTTATTATCATTATTACGTACCATACTTACTAATATAACATCCATTTCCATCCCTTGAAATTTGTCAACTGAACCGGTACGTATATGTAAATGGTCGAGATCTAACTCATCAATAAGACGATTAATACGTTTCACCTGTTCTGCGTAGAAACTAATAACCCCAACTGATTTTAAATCATCTGCGTTTATACTGCCTTCTGTTTTGGCTTTTGCCGTTGCCTCGTTTAAATCGATAAGTAGTTTACGTACAACGTTTAACTCTGCTTCGTTAAATAAACTAGCTCCTTCTTTCATTCGTTCCTCAAAATAAGGGGCTTCGTTTGGAACATCAAACCATAATAGATGATCCGTACGATTTACTAATTTACTTTCTAGTTTATGGTCACGAAGAGTGTCCGAATCGGTTAGACCGCATTTCAATGAGTCACTTTCATTTTCATAAAATGGTGCAATTGTTTTCATAATGTTTTCGTGCATACGATATTGAATGGCTAACATCTTTTTGTTTGTTCGAGGAAGATTTTTATATAACCTTTCAAATAAGGATTCCTCTAGTAGTTTTTCAAGCTCACGTTTTTCTTCAAATGTATTACTTTCTTTAATGACCTCTTCTAACGTTTCCTCAAACGTTTCATCGCCAATTAAAGGTGGTAACTGATGATGATCACCTACCAATACAATCTTTTTCCCTTTTAACATAGGCAATAATAGCTCTGGAGGGGTTGCTTTAGAAACTTCATCGATGATTACAACATCGAAGACAGGATAGTTGTCCATAAATTCTTTATTGGCTGAGGCAACGCATGTTGTTCCAATTACATTTGCGTGTTTTACATATAGTTTTCGAATTTCTTCTAAGTCATGTTCAGTTGAATGATCTAATAATGACTTCCACTCCTTTTGAAGAGCTTGTGAAACCGGAAGCATTTCTATCTTTAGATTAAGGTTCATAATTTGCTCTTGCAGCACTTCTTGTCTGTGTATTGTTTTCTCCAGCTCAAACTCAGGGTTTTGCTTTGTGATTTGTTCAACTAACGAGTATTCCTTTTCAAGCTGAATACCAGCTGCATTCAGTTCCTTTAGTTGATCTATCATCTCAGTTAAAATCGTTTGACCATTCGTAATCTCTGTTTTCACTTGCTTTTCTTCAGCCGATTTTGAAGAAAGCTTCGTTTGTAATTGGTTTACTTTTTCTTTATCTACCTGTAATTTCTCAATAGAGTCTTTTAAGTGTTGAATAGTTGATTGAAGTTCTTCAAACGAAAGAGATACTTCCTCTTCAATGTCTAATTCCTCTATCTGACTTTTAGTTTGGTTGATGAACTGCTTTATTTGTAATTCTTTTTCTTTTAAAGCATTAATTGCAGCGTCACTACTACCTACTTGATTTGTTAGTTGATCTATAACTTCTTCTTTTATTTTACTAAACACGAATTTAGACTCTTCAACCAAAGCATTATTCTTATTTGTTAATTGGTGTAAGTAATGTTTACGATAATAAAGTCCTTGGATAGAACGGATGCCATTTTCCTTTGTTATTTTTTTTTGTGCAAAGGCGTAGCTAAGTTTTGTAAGAAATTCATTAATTTCCTGTAGTGAATATTGATGATTGGCAGGTACTTCATCTACTTGGAGATGGATACCTATCGTTTGGTTACTATATTGAATCGCCTTATTTAATCGATCGGTTATATCTTTTAACGATTGGTAATTTAAAAGTTGCTGATGAATTTTCTCCATATCTGAAAACAGTTGATTTAACACATATCCTCTGCGAATGTCACGCTTTTCAATAAATTGTTCAATATCCGCTAATTTTTTTATTGAGTTTACTTCTTCAAGGACTGAATCAATAGATGAAGAAGAGTCATGATATTGAGTTAGCTCTCTTATAACGTCATCTAGTTGAGTTTGTTGATGTTCCAATTGTTTTCTAAGTTTTGTGTAGTTGATGAATTTCTCGAATTGTACAATTTGTTGTTGATGTGCTTCGATCTTACTTTCGATTTCATTAAAAGAGCCAATTGTTTGTATTTGTTCTTTTAGTTCTTCTATTCTAGAGGTGATTTTTTGTTTCGATTCATTTAATTTTTCTAACGCTTGTTCGGTTTTCTCACGTTCTTTTTTAAGAGGAATAATAGTTTTTTTGAGCGTTATAATCTCTTCAGAAATCTTTTCAAGTTCGATTGTTGCTTCTTTCTTTTTAACAATAGCTTCTTCAAGCACTTCTTGTTTTTTAATTAAAGTTTCAATTTCATTTTGACAAGTGAAAATTTCATTTTTTAATTCGGTTTCTTTCGCTTGATGATTGGCTATTTCGTCTGTAACGGCTTCTAAAGTTTGTGTTTTCCAATATTCAGCAACATTTTCCTCAATGAACTTCTTTCCTTCTTCCTCAATACTTTCAGTCCGGCCATAACGCAAAATTCGAATATCTTTATTGGAAAGTAATCGACCTAATGCATTATCAACGGCCAAGTTTGACTGGGAGGCGATGAGTGTTTTTAAACCAGCTTTCGAATTTTGGTAGCAAATTTCAGAAATAACAGTTGTTTTTCCTGTTCCTGGTGGTCCTTGAATTACATATAGATCCTCAGCACTAATTGCACCTAGGACAGCATCACGCTGATATTCATTTAAATTATTATGAAATTCAATTTCAACATCTTGTTTACGCTCGATAACTTTTGGCTGATCTTCAAACAAAATATTTTCTAAATTTGCATTAGCTGCAAGTCCCTCTTTTAGCCTCTCAAAACCTTTTAATAACCGATTTAGTTGGGATTTAGTCGATGCATTGCTAAATGTAATATATTCTGATGTAAAGTCAAAATCATTATTTCTTGCCAAATTGGCGATTTTTGGATTTAACTGAATGTCTATTTGTCGAGTCCCACGATTGACTTTTACGACAGCCCCAATTTCACGATTGAATCCTTTGACATACGCACTTAATCCTTTTAATTGCTTCCATTGTTTATCGTCGATTCCACTACATCGAAGTGATACGATAGAATAATCGGAATGATATTGAATAGAGTCAAACGTTGCATCAATATCTTCTATATCCGCATTTTTGTTTAAAACTTTTAAATACCCTTCCCAGCTTGTTATTCGCTTATTGACGTAATCGAATCGTTCTTGTGCGACTGGAAGATCTGCAATTAATTGAATAAACTCTTTTGGGTATGTATGACCATTAATACGTGACGGTACAAAACGGATGCGCATAGGCTGACGGCGGTTTGTTACAACGGGTGTTTTGGCACTTTTCGTTCGAAAACTTTTTGCAACAAGGCCGTTTTTTAGGTCAAATACGCAGTCTATAATAATAACCCGGCCACCGAACTTTTTATTGAGTATATTATTACGTTTGTTATCAAAAAATATCGATAAAGAAATAGATGATTGTTCGATTGATTGTTTTTCTATGTAAACGAGAAATGATTGTTGCATTTTAAAAAAGGCATGTTCATCTTGGAAGTGTTCTTTTATTGCCTCACGAGCTGTATTCGTCAAAACAACAAAACATTTAACTATATCCATTTCGATTATTTTTTGGACCATGAACATACCTCCTTCCTTTTAAATCACAAACGTCATTATATCAAGAATCTTCTTTTCATGAAAGGTACAATCATTACCGACTCCATAAAAAAAGACTAGCACTTGCGCTAGTCAATTACTTTGTATGAGCGACTTCTAAGTATTTTGCATCCCAGGCAGGATCAATTTTACTCAATGAATAAGGTCTAAACGTATCTTTCTTCACTAACGTATGTACAGATTTTGCCGTGGCAGCAATAGAACCATCTTCGTGTAAAATTTCATATCCATATATCGTTTTTAACTTTGAATGAGATTCTACCCAAGTACGAACTGTTGCAATTTGACCATAACGCATTGCCTTTTTATATTGAATGGATATATCTAATACCGGTGAAATATATCCAAGATCTTCTAAACCAGCGTAATTAAAACCTAGATCAGTTACGAGTTGCGTTCGCCCAATCTCCATCCAAACTAAATAATTAGCGTGATAAACAACACCCATTTGGTCCGTTTCTGCATATCGGATTTCGACTTTCTTTTCACTTATAAACATCGTGTTCACCCTCTCACTATTATTATAACGTAATTCATTAATGGATGTATATTTTTCGTATTTGTTCAAATCATAATCGGCATAGGGTATAATAGAAAAGTTGCACATAGCCAATATGTACCAATGTAGAAATTAAATAGGAAGTGAATTAGATGATTAAAATTGAATTACCTAAGCCAGACCTTGTCATTTATCAGAGAAAACAAGAATTAAAAGAAGGAGAAATCGCTATAAAACCGATTAATGGTTTTATCGATTTACACAAGATCACTCGTGAAAAAGGTGGATTCTTCTTGTTTTATAACAAAGCAAATGAGGTTCTATTTGTTGGAAAGGCAAGAAAACTTCGTCAAAGAATTAAAAAACACTTTGAAGATCAAGTGTCCCCAATTAAAAACCATCGAGACGAAGTATATAAAATCGAAGTATACGAAGTCGAGGATCCGATGGAACGTGAAATTTACGAAACATATGCCATCAATATGCTTCGTGCCAAATACAATACAGATAAAGTATTTTTTGAATGAAAAACAAAGAGCTGACGGAATATTTCTCCATCAGCTTTTTTCTTTAGAACCCAATCATTTGGCCTATTTGTTTAAAATCATTTAATATGTCCTGTTTATTTTTCATTATATCATTAAACCATGGCTCAATTTGCTTTGTGTATTCTTCTTCTGGTTGCTCGTTGTGATGTAAAACAAATACAATATAATCGACCATTTTTGTTCGTTCTTCATAAAATTTTGTACGCATTTGAAAATCTCGGTTAACTTCCACTTTAAATAGTTCACCTAGACGAATGATTCCTGCATTTACATGTTGTTCTGCATATAAAGAAGAACCAACGAGTGCTAACTTTTGTTTAAAGGACAATGGTAATTGTTTAAAGTAGGAAAACATTAATTCTTCCGTTTTTTGTGTGATGAGTTGTAACTGAACTTTTTGTGCTACCGTTAAAGAAAGTGTTTGTTCAAACACAGGTATGATCGTATAAGTTTCATCTAACAATGATTTAATTTCATCGTAACGTTCTGGATCGTACGCTTCGTCCAGTCTGCGGTAAATTGTTTCTGCCACAAAAAGTCGTTGTAAATAACCCGTTAATAATATGATTCCATTGTATTGCGTTTTTGCATTGTTTGTTGTCATTTGAAATGACCCCTTCCTTCTAATTTTGGCCATTCCTTCAAATAGCATTTTAATAAGACACTACCATAAATTATTGCAAAAAGGTATGAAAATGTCCTAATTACTAAATATAAGTTTTTTTTAATAAATACTACTTCACATTTTTTTTGAAACCTTATCGCATAATAACCGTATATAAACTATAAACAAAAGAAAATCTATGAAATTTATTATGTGTTTTTCTTTTTCATAGGAAAATTTTTGTTATACTATAATTTGATAATTATTTAGGATGGAGGATTAGAATGAAAAAGCTAACATTATTATCAGCAATATTCCTTGCCTTCACTTTAGTTTTCTCAAGTGTGGGATCATCAATTTTGTTTAATGATGATCAAGTTGCTGAAGCAAAATCGTATAAATCTGGTAAGAAGGGATTCTCAAGTACACCGGGTAGTACAAATTCAAATATACAAAACAAAGATACAAATACGAATACTTCAACAGTAAACAAAACAACAAATAATACAAATACACCAAAAGGTGGTGGCTTCTCAACAGGCGGTTTAATGAAAGGTTTGTTTGTGGGTGGATTAGCCGGATTATTATTTGGTAGCTTGTTTGCTGATATGGGCTTAATTGGGAACATTTTAGGATTTGCTATTAATGCCCTTGCCATCGTAGTTATTATTGCGCTGTGTGTGAAAATTTTCCAAATGATTACACGTAAAAAAGATAAAGAGGTAACCGAAAGTTGGAGAAAATAACATTAAATGAGCAAGAAGTAGTCAATGCGATTTGCCTTTTCCATGCAAAGTTTAGAAAAGTTGAACCAACTGATGTGGAAGTGGAATTAATGTATGACGATATTGGAGGCTTTACTGCTGAAGCCTCTGTAAATGGTCAACATGATATATATAACACAGTCAATTTTATTGCTGCTTTACGTTTATATATTGAGGAACAAATGCATCGAGATTCCATGTCAGCACGTATCGTATTAGACTTGCATGACGATGAAGGAATCATCGCAAATATTGAATGGTAAAAGTGTACCCATCCTAGAGAAGGTTTTCACTTTCAAGTAAACAAGGTAGGCTGTCCGAAACATCTTTTGGACAGCCTTTTTTTAATGATCTGTTTTCTTTTTGTCTAATATGACAGTTTCTTTTTCATTGGTTAATCGATCTAATAAGCGGTAGTAAGCAACATTATCATTGATTAGCTCGACAAAAAACTCAATTTCTGTATGTTTTTCGAGTGGCCAGTTTGCTAAGGCTAACAAACCGTTTGATGGAGGGACTTTATTTAAGCAATCAATCACATGTTGACTATCAAAATTTAAAAGAAAGTATCTTCCATCTCGGAATTTAGCAAAGATAAAATATCGTTTCATAAAATACCCAACCTTTTTGAAGATAGAGATTCTATTAATTATATATTCAAAACTATTTGATAATATTTCAATTATATTTTAATTTTGATTATTATTAGGCAACTTTTTGCATAATTTATGAGTGACAGGCTCATATTAACTTTTATTTTATCTTCTAAAGTGACATTTCTAATGTAAAAGTGACTCAGTCAGCGATACGCTGTATACTGAGTCACATTTTATTTACTTTAACAATTATTTAGTTGCAATATTAACAATTCTATTTTCTGTTTCAGTAGGAATGGTACTTAAAGATTGTAAGTGTTCTTGGAAGTTTTCCCAGTCCGATAATCCTAGGTCAATTACTCTACCCTCTTCATACGCTTTAGCAAACATTGTATAACCATCTCCACCTTTTGCCGTGAACGCGTTTGTAGCTACTGTGTAAGTTTGGTTATCTTTTAATTCTACATACTTTCCATTAGCATCTAAATATTGAATACTCACAATACGTTCTCCTGCTGGTTTTGAAGCATCATATTCAACTTTTGCTCCAGAGATGTGTAAGAAACCACCGTTTTCTTCTGGATATTTAGAAACACTCATTTCAAATGCAGCTTTTAACTCTGCACCTGTAGAATCCATAAGAGCTAAAGTGTTACCAAAAGGTAATACGGTAATAACTTCACCAACAGTAATTGGTCCAGCATTAATAGCTGAACGGATACCGCCACCGTTCTGGAAGGCCATAATGACTTCTTTTTCTGTAAAGTTTTTAGCTTTAGCTAACATACCATCAGTAATCAGGTTACCTAAAATCGTTTCGCTATTACGAACACTCACTTGATCAGCATTTCCTTCTTCAGAAACACGAGGATTTGCTAACTCAAATTCTGTTGTAACACCAATTTCTTTATTTTGAACGTTTGTAATTTGTTCTTGATATGGTTTCAAGATTTCTAGTGCACCTTCATCGTCTACATAATCTGCTAATGGTATTAGTTCGCCATTATATTCGACTACAACACCATTCTCATCAAATGAAACATCTAAAGTTCCTAAGAAATCACTATATTGATATGCTTGGACAATTACAGTTGGATCTTTTACTTCCCCATTTGCATCTTCATTAACAAGAACAGGCTCTGCAAGTTCAGTATGACTGTGACCACCTACAATGACGTCTATGCCATCGATTGTTTCCGCTAACACTAAATCATTATCAACTGCTGCATCATCATCAAATCCAAGGTGTGAAAGAACGATAATTTTATCTATACCTTGTTCTTCAAATGCTTTAACCGCTTTTTCTGCTTCTTTTAAATAGTCTTCAAATTGTATTGCACCAGGAGAAGAGATATTCTTTGTATCAACAGTTGTTAAACCGAATATACCCACTTTCTCACCATTGATTTCTTTTACAATACCATTATAAATTTTACCATTTTCAGGCTCACTTGAAATTAAATCAGTGAATAATCCAGTGAACTTTGAATCTTTTGAAAAATCAACATTTGAGGATACAAATGAGAAGTTTGCACCTTCAACAAAATCAGCTAATGCTTGGTGTCCTTCAGGGCTTGACCCAAGATCAAATTCATGGTTACCAAATGTCATGACATCATAACCCATATAGTTCATAAGTGCTAAATCAGCTTGACCTTCAAATTCGTTAAAATAAAGTGTTCCTGAGAATACGTCACCAGCATCAAGTAATAATGCATCTGGATTTTCCGTGCGAACTTCTTTCACAGCAGTTGCGCGTTTTGGTGCCATGTCTGCACGACCGTGAGTATCATTTGAGTGCATAATTGTTAAATCAAATGTGTCATCTGTCTCAACTGGTTGTGTTGATTGAATATTCATAGCTTTATAGATAAATGTAGCAATTTGACCTCTTGTTACATTTTCATTTGGTGAAAACGTATTAGAAGTTGTACCTACAGTTACTCCGTTATCAAATAATACTTTAATATTTGAAGCGTGATCATTTTTTTGAACGTCTGTAAATGGAAGAGCTTTATTATTTAATTGTTTTAAATTGAATGCTTTAGAAATAATTGAAGCCATCTGTGCACGAGTAACTGGTTCATTAGGCTTAAATGATTGATCAGCATACCCATTGATGATGTCAGCATCTTTTAATGCCGCAATTGCACCATAATAGTCATGTGTTGCTGGTACATCTGTATAGTTAGGATCTGAAACATTAACTACATCTAATTTTAAAATGTTTGCAAGAATAACAGCTGCTTGTCCTCTTGTTATTTCATTTTCAGGTTTGAAAGTACCATCAGCATACCCATTTAACACACCTGATTTTGCTAATTCACTAATAGCTGTAAAATGCGAGTGACTTTCTTTTACATCACTGAATGATACAGTATCAGCGCTTGCAGGCATCATAATGAAACTAGAACCGACTACTACTGATGTAGCTAATGTTGCAGTGAAAACTTTGTTCATTTTCTTTTTACTCAATGTAATTCTCCTCCATTAAAAAGCAAAATATGAAACTATTACTTTATAAGTATAAATAGAGAGTAATGATAAATACAAGAAGTATTGTGAATTTAGTGTAATATTCTAAAGAATTTGATAAAAAAATGTAAAAAAAAGCAGTAAGACATCAATATGATGCTTACCGCTTGTATATATTTTATTGTTCTGAAGCTTTGTTACGAAGTACCATTTGTAGGATACCGCCATGACGGTAGTAGTCTACTTCTACTTCTGAGTCAAAACGAGCAAGAGCTTGGAATGTTTTCACTGTACCATCTTCAGCAGTAGCAGTTACTGTTAAGATATCACGTGGTTTAACATCATCTGTTAAGTTAACTGAAATTACTTCTTTACCAGTTAGACCTAAAGAATCTGCGCTTTCACCTGGCATGAATTGAAGTGGTAATACACCCATCATAACAAGGTTAGAACGGTGGATACGCTCATAGCTTTGTGCAATTACAGTTTTAATTCCAAGTAGGAATGTACCTTTTGCAGCCCAGTCACGAGAAGATCCCATACCATAGTCATTACCAGCAAGTACTACTAAACCAGTACCTTGTTCTTGGTATTTCATAGCTGCATCGTAAATGTATTCAACTTCACCAGTTGGCCAGTAAGTAGTGAATCCACCTTCTGTACCAGGAGCAACTTGGTTACGGATACGGATGTTTGCGAATGTACCGCGCATCATTACTTCGTGGTTACCACGACGTGATCCATAAGAGTTGAAGTCACGGATTGCAACACCATTTTCTTGTAAATATTTACCTGCAGGTGTGTCTTTACCGATTGCACCAGCTGGCGAAATATGGTCAGTTGTAATTGAATCACCAAACTTAGCAATTACACGTAAGCCATCAAGACCTTTGATTGCTTCTGGAGTTTTAGATAATCCAGTGAAGAATGGTGGGTTTTGGATGTAAGTTGATTTTTCATCAAATGTGTATAGAGACTCAGTTGATGTTTCAATTGCATTCCATTTTTCGTTAGCTGTGAATACTGTTTCATATTCTTTTTGGAATAATTCACGAGTTACAACTTTGTTTAATACAGCGTTTACTTCTTCAGTTGAAGGCCAGATGTCAGCGAAGAATACATCGTTTCCATCTTTGTCTTTACCTAAAGAATCTTTTTGTAGGTCGATATCTACAGTACCAGCTAAAGCGTAAGCAACTACTAATGGTGGTGAAGCTAAGTAGTTAGCTTTTACTAATGGGTGTACACGACCTTCGAAGTTACGGTTACCAGAAAGAACTGAAGTTACAAATAAATCGTTCGTTTTAATTGCTTCTTCGATTTCAGGTAGTAATGGACCTGAGTTACCGATACATGTTGTACAACCGTAACCTACTGTATTGAAACCAATTTGGTCAAGGTATGATTGTAAACCTGATTCTTCTAAGTAACCAGTTACTACTTTAGAACCTGGTGCTAAAGAAGTTTTAACCCATGCAGGTGGTTGAATACCTTTTTCAACTGCTTTTTTCGCAACTAAACCAGCAGCTAAAAGAACGTATGGGTTAGATGTATTTGTACAAGAAGTGATTGCAGCAATTGCTACAGCACCTGTTGGCATTTCCACATCGCCATCTGCAAATTTAACTGTAGCAGTTTTAGCGAATTCGTCTTCTGTTAAACCAAATCCTTGAACACCCATAGGAGCAGTTACTGCTTCATGGTAACGAGCTTTCATTTCAGAAAGAGGAATTAAATCTTGTGGACGTTTTGGACCAGAAAGGTTTGGTTCAATGTCTTCTAATTTAATTTCTAATACGTCTGTGTAAACAGGCTCTAAAGATGGATCGAAGAACATGTTGTTTGCTTTTAAGTAAGCTTCTACAACTTGGATGTGTTCTTCTTCACGTCCTGTTAAACGCATGTAATTTAATGATTCTTCGTCAATAGCGAAATATCCACATGTTGCACCATATTCAGGAGCCATGTTTGAAATAGTTGCACGGTCAGCTAATGGTAATTTAGATACGCCAGGACCGAAGAACTCAACGAATTTACCTACTACGCCACGTTTACGTAATACTTGAGTTACTTTTAATGCTAAATCCATTGCTGTTGCACCATTTGGAAGATCTCCAGTTAATTTAACACCGATTACTTCTGGAATTGGGAAGTATGAAGCTTGTCCAAGCATACCTGCTTCTGCTTCGATACCACCTACACCCCATCCAAGTACGCCGATACCATTGATCATTGTAGTATGTGAGTCAGTACCTACTACTGAATCTGGGAATGTTTCGAATGAACCATCTTCGTTCTCTTTAACGTGAACAACTGGCGCTAAGTACTCTAAGTTAACTTGGTGTACGATACCTGTTGCAGGTGGTACGGCACGGAAGTTATCATAAGCAGTTTGAGCCCATTTTAAGAAGTTGTAACGTTCTGCGTTACGTTCAAACTCTAAATCCATGTTTGCTTGTAATGCAGAAGCATTACCATATTTGTCAACTTGTACAGAGTGGTCAATTACAAGGTCAACAGGAATTGCTGGGTTAATTTTATTAGGATCTCCACCTAATTCTTTCATTGCTGAACGTAAAGAAGCTAAGTCAACTACTACTGGGACACCAGTAAAGTCTTGTAATACTACACGAGAAGGTTTGAAAGGTACTTCACCTTCTGGATCTGCTCCATTACCGAATTTTGCTAAATTGTTTACATGTTCATCTTTAATTACGTAGTTATCATATTGACGTAAAACAGATTCTAATAATACTTTAATTGAGTATGGAAGGCGTGAAACGTTTGCAACGCCTGCTTCTTCAAGTGCAGCTAAACGGTAATAGTTATACGTTTTACCATTTACTTCAAATGAAGTACGGCTATTGTGTAAATTGCTTGCCATTTGTACTCCCCCTATTAATCTTTTTGAAAAGGCCTAATTTTACTAAGCTTCTTTTCTCCAATGTTCATAATACATGATTTATATTCATAAGTAAATTACATTAAAATTATGTTTTGTAATAAGTTAAATTTATGACCAACATTTTTTAAAAACTGAGTAAATATAAGACATTTTTGAGAATCGTTCTGCTTAGATGACCTAAATTGTTAGTTCATTTAGTAGATTATTGTTGGAATCTCTTATTTCAATTACAAATTGGTCTGTATCTTCTAGCTTAGATAGATCAATATACCAAATCGAATAACCACTTACACCGTATAATTTCAAAATTTCTTCTGAAACCGAAGTTAAATCTACCAATTCAACAGCTTCTTCATTCACTGTGATATGAATTTGTCCCTTTGGTTTAATAAGTCCATATAGAATTTGATGATCAGAATAAGCTGCAATGATTTTATTTTCTTCGAGTGGATTGGGTATTTTCCCAAAATGACCTTCAGATAAACTCCATCCGCTTAAATTTTTCGTTACCTTATTTGTCCCAACATAATGGCCGTCAGACAAAAAGAAATAGCGATACTCATCTTCTGATTGAGAACCTTCTATCCACACATAATTCTGATCTGTTGGTAGTGCTTCTTCGGGTGTTCTTTTCCCATCACCATCAAAGTGAATGAAATATTGATTTATTAAAAATGCTAAAACAAGTACTATTATGACAAATACGAATATCCTAGTAAACCGTTTTCTCAATTTGTCACCTCAATTCAAAACATCCAAAGTATGAGAGATTGCTGGTTTTGGATCTATAACACTCATTGTTTCATCCATTTATTTATATATAACGATACGATATTATTCAATTCCGGCATATGCTTTGTAAACTTCAAGTGAAAATATAAATGCTTCAAGAAATGTAACGTATTGGTTCTGGCAGAAAAGTATTGTGGTGTATAGCCCGTAGTCATTATGTAAAACTGCAGTTTGTCAATTACTTGTTCCACCCACTCAGTTAAAATACTTTGAGGAAAATCTTTTTGAATTAATTTATCTATAATACTAACTAATTTCTCTTCTTCATCGTTAACAAATACGGTACCTTTCCAAAAGCTATTTTTTATACCTTCTAGAATAATAGGTGCAAACCTTACTTCAAAAGAAGGATGACTAATGATAGCAGCGCTTAAATCTGCTCCATTGGATATAGCTAACGCCCAACCCTTCTCTCCGAGAAATCCTCTCGTATCTTTTTCTCTGTTTAAATACGAGGTACATGCTTCGAGAATGTTCGCTGATTGTTCGTTCGTTAAAAAATGTAATTGTGTATCTACATGAATTAAACCTGTTAACCATAATGCTGAAAAAGATCTCGTGAAAACGGAATCTGTTTCGCCTCTGTCAATTTCTTTAAACAAGTATTCACGACCAATGAGTTTTATCGACAATTCAACCATTTGTTCATTCGTAAACATTTGGTAGGACAACAATTCGATAAATAAACGGTAAGTAATCTTGTCACGAAGTTCGTCTTCTGGAACTCCAATATTTTGTACTAACTGAGAAATAAGTAGATTCCCATTTTCACACATATACTTTTGTCTATCGTCTTGGCTCATTTCCAATACGTTGACTAGTTGTTCTCTCATGGTAACCCCCTAAAAAACTAGACATATGCATTTCATTTTATACCTCTACTTAAGTGAAAGCTACTTTTAAATCGTTTACCTCACTTACATTATTTTTGTTAGCAATGTCAAAACCTTTCAAAATTGTCGTCATTTCGAGGTAGAGAAAGAGCATAAGTTCAAATAGCCTAAATATTCAGTAAGTGCCATTGTTAGCAAATAAACTTTTATCAAATATCTGTAGTCGAGAAATTTTTAGCTTACATCACAGTTACATGAAAAAAGCAAGGTAGCCCTTATTCATCGTTCGAAAAAGAATTTTTGAAAAAAATCATTTTTATTTGAAAATTCTTTTATATAAACGATTAAATCCTAGCAAAATTCGCAAAAATAGAAATATCAACCAGATTTACACTAAAGGAGGGGTTACATGACCATTTTGAAGCTGTTTTCAGCATTTTTCTCAAATGTGAAGTCTATTAAACGAGCTCTTCAAAGGTCGAATAAAGGTGACCAGATTAAGTTATCGCCTAAGGTTTATCGAGAATCGATTCATTTTGAAAAGGATGTTTTCATCTCAAGCAATGGCGAAGAAAATGAAGAAACAATTATTGAGGGAATTATTATTGTCCCGAAATCAGTAAAAGTAACAATTCAAAACGTAACCATCTCCCCTACTTCTCAAATGTATATTGAAGGTAATTTAAAGCTGGAGAATTGTCGTGTACTTGGTAATAAAGCCGATGTACTAATTTCAGCAAATGGTGGGCTTATCAATGTGGAAAATTGTGAGTTGAACAATGCAAAAGAAGTGGCAGTTGCATTAATGAATAATAGTAAAGCCTATTTTAAGAACTGTCTTTTTCATCATAACGGTAAAATGCAGATGCTTGTTCAAGAATCAGAGGCCATTATCGAACAATGTGAATTTACTGATGCAAAACATGGTTTTTGGATTAAAGAACGTTCAAAAGTTTATTCAGATCAAAATCACCTACACCACCATTCCGGAACACAAGTGATTGTTGATCATTCTTCTTTTGAAGACTTTGGCAGTAAGTTAGAACGTAGCGAAGGTAATGGCGTATATGGTTCCAACAACTCAGAAATTACTATGCAAAACAGTACGTTATTGTATCATTCATTACCACAAATATGGATTCAAAAAAGCCAGTTTAAAGGTCAACAATGTTTTGTTCAACATGGCGATGAATCAGGCTTCGTTATTTTGAATGAGTCTGAAGCGTATCTATCTTATAGTGAGGTTTCAAATCATCCGAAAGAGAATATTAAAATTGAAAATGATTCTAGATTGAGTATTGAACACTGTCATATTCATTCTGGTAAAGCAGTTGGTATTCATATAAAAGATAATTCAATTGTTCATTTCTTAGAAACAATTATTAAATATCATTCTCTATCGCAACTTTACATCACTGAGAATTCTATTTGTTCAATGGACCAATGTATCATTAAGGATGGATATCATGTTGGTATATTTGTCGATAAAAAAAGCAGTGTATCCTTGGTAAAAACGGAAATATCCCGTCATTCTAATGTTGGACTTACTGGAATAGATTCACAAGTCAACGTATATCAATGCGAAATAATTGAAAATAAAGGAAATGGGCTATTAGCTATAGAAAAGTCAGTTGTTGACATCGAAGATTCTAGATTTTTTGATAATTCAATGGCACATATCGCAATTAAAACAAATGTTATTATGAGCATAACACAATGCGAGTTCTTCAATGGTAAAAGTATATATGCAGTAAATAAAAGTGAAGTTTTTATCTTAAATAGTAAGTTTTCAAAGTGTGAGCAGGTTCAAATAGAAATAAGTGATCAGTCTACCGCTGTTTTTGATAATTGCTATATAACCCAAGGTGCATCTTACGGCGTAAAAATCACAAGAAATTCTATTGCTAATTTTATAAATAGTCAAATAAGCCATCACGTATTAGCGCAAGTTGTAGTCAATGATAGTTCCCTCATTTTAAATAATTGCGAGTTAATTGAGGGAAAACGGAATGCACTATTAATACAAAACCATAGTGAAGTATTTATTAGGGATAGTTATATTGCAAAACATATGAGGCCTCAAATTTGGATTGATTATGAATCAACGGTCGATTTAGATGGTGTTCAAATTACAGATGGTTATCAATCCGATTTGTTAGCTCAAAATCGCTCAGCTATATATGTTTCAGACAGTATTATTCGGAATGAGAGATTTCGATATAATGTACAGGCAATGAACTACTCGAAAATTAAATTAAGTAAAACAGTAATCGAAAATAAATTTGGTGATGTTTTCTATAGTGAAAACAATAGCTTCATTACTACTTCATTAGATGAAATGGATTAATTATTATAAATTAGTCCATTTTTTTATTGTTTAAGTTCACATAATAATATTATAGGATGATATTATTGTTAGTTAACATAATAAAATTACTGTTACTATTTGATTGATCTCCTTTTTGTATGATTTACTATTGGTTGGAATAAAATGTGCTAATTATTTAATTTTTAGTTTTCGAAATTAGAAAACTATGAGAGAATGTTTTCTTGGAAAGGAAGATCCGTAACTATGAATACTTTAGAAAAAATCACACCAAAGTTTGATCCATGGGAAGCTTATTTTGATATCGAACAATACGGAAAAATGACGCTTTCTAATATAGAGTTTACAACGACAACATTATGTAATATGCGATGTGCACATTGTGCTGTAGGATATACTTTACAAACGAAAGATCCAAATGCCTTACCATTAGAACTATTAATTAAACGACTTGATGAGATTTCCCATTTAAGAACCCTCAGTATTACTGGTGGTGAGCCGATGTTAAGTAAAAAATCGGTACAAAACTATGTAAAACCAATTCTGCAATATGCTCATGATCGTGGAATTCGTACACAAATGAACTCTAATTTAACTTTAGATGGGGATCGGTACTTAGAAATTGCACCATATTTAGATGTACTTCATATTTCTCATAATTGGGGCACAATTGAAGAATTTGTCGAAACGGGCTTTGCGATGATGGACAGAAAACCAACTTTTGAGCAACGTAAAGCACTTTTTGATCGGATGATTGAAAATTCACGTATGTTAGCGGAACACGGTGTAATGGTTTCAGCTGAAACGATGCTAAATAAAAACACACTTCCATATTTAGAACATATTCATCATCAAATTGTCCATGAAATGAAATGCGCTCGTCATGAAGTACACCCGATGTACCCTTCTGATTTTGCTTCTTCTTTAAACGCATTATCATTAGATGAAACTCGTGAAGCAATTCATCATTTACTTGATATCCGTGATGAAAACACATGGATGTTATTCGGCACACTTCCCTTCTACCCTTGTAGTGTTAACGAAGAAGATCAGGCATTACTAAAACGTTTACGTGAAGCGAACAATGTGACACTTCGTAATGACCCTGATGGTCGCTCTCGTTTAAATGTAAATATTTTTACTGGAGATGTCATCGTAACGGATTTTGGCGATGCTCCTGCTTTAGGTAATATTCAATCTGATACTTTGCCAGAAATATTTGATAAATGGTTAGATTCAGATTTAGCTAAATCTCTAAACTGCCATTGCCCTGCTGTTAAATGCTTAGGTCCAAATATCTTAGTGAAAAACATGTACTATAAAGATACTGAGTTTATTAGTGGTTCAGTGAAATAACTAATAAAATACTCAATCATATGACGGCTCGCTTTTAGTTGGGCCGTTTTTTAATACAACTTTTTTGTCTTTTTCGACAAAAGTAGATACACTAATATTAGTGTGTTTTTTCAATTCTTTAATACGTATATATTTGAGAAGCCTACACAAACAATATATAACGAAAAGAACTCGGCAACTAACTAATTTTCTAAGAGAGGAGTACAATTTATGACAAAGTTTACTCGTAAGTTTGAATATATAGCAATAATATCTTGTACTACCCTCCTTTTAGGTTGTAATTTCCAACAAGATTCAACTAATTATCAACAGCAGCTAAACCAAACGAATCAACAGCTATACACTGCAAATTTATCTACAGTAGATACGGCTAATCCAAATGCATTAACCATTCATACTGTAGAATTCTCAAGTGATAGAAATGTGAAAAATGTATCTGTAGCACTTCTCGACTTCGAAACGGGTAAAACATTAGCATCAACTATGGTAAATGATCAAGGGCAAGCATCCTTTGATATGGTAGAAGCTGATCAACCATATGAAGTGGTGATTTATAAAGTTGAACATACTGGAGAATTATCGGAACAAACAAGAGAGTTTGTTGTCTTTGACCCAGATCATCCAATTGTAAAAATTGAGACATTTAACGCTGCTACTGAAAAAAGCTTAGCAGTTCCGATTGTCAAGCAAAATCCAGAACTACCGAATGGATGCGAAATTACAGCATTAACTGCCATATTGAATTATTTTGGAATTGATGTAGATAAAATGGAATTAACGAAAAACTATTTACCAACAGCACCCATTACAAATAAAGGTGGCCAATTATATGGGCCAAATCCAAATAAAGCATATGCAGGTGATCCTACTCAAAAAGATGGTGGTTATTATGTATTTGCAGAACCAATTGTAGATGTTGCTAATCAAGTACTATTTGAAAAAAATAGTCATTATAAAGCGTTGAATTTAAGTGATGTTTCTCGTGAGGAAATTTTAGCGTATGTCAATTCTGGTGTACCAGTTATTACGTGGATCACGATTGACTTGAAAAAACCTAGAACATTTGGATATTGGATTATTGAAGAAACAAAAGAAAAACATCCAATCTTTATGAATTTACATGCGGTGGTTTTAACTGGCTATAAAGATGGGAAAGTGACCATTATGAATCCTTTAACAGGTAATGAAACAATTGACGATCAAGTGTTTTTCGATAGCTTTAAATCGCTTGGCTCACATGCAGTGGTTATTTTATAGTAATAATGGAGAAACAAGAAAAAGGGAGACTCTTTGCAAGTGAGTCCCCCATTTTTATGCATTAATATGCTACACGTTTTGCTTCATATTCAGCAATTGCATCTTCATATTTGAATGTTAGTGCGATTTCGTCCCAACCATTTAAAAGCATTTCTTTGTAGTATGGGTCGATATTGAAGCGATAGACTTTCCCGTCATCTCCGGTTACCGTTTGTGCCTCTAAATTAACTTCTACTGAATACGCTTTTTCCATACCTTTGGCAAGGATTTCATCGCATTCAGATTCTGTTAATCGAATTGGAAGTATCCCATTTTTAAAACAATTGTTATGGAATATATCCGCAAAACTTGGTGCAATTACTACGCGGAAGCCATAATCTAAAATAGCCCACGGAGCATGTTCACGAGATGAACCACATCCAAAGTTATCTTGTGCAACTAATATTTCAGAACCTTTATATTCAGGTTTGTTTAAAACAAAATCCGCAATTTCGTTTCCTTGGTCGTCAAAACGCCAGTGGTAAAACAGAAAGCGTCCGAAACCAGTACGTTCAATACGTTTTAAAAATTCCTTTGAAATAATTTGGTCAGTATCCACATTTTTACGATCTAATGGTGTAATCACACTTTTTACTTGATTAATAGGTTCCATTGGTCTTTAGCCCCCTGCTCACACTTCTTGTTCTTGTTTTACAAATTTACGTACATCAACAAAATGACCTTCAATTGCTGCAGCTGCTGCCATCGCTGGGCTTACTAAATGAGTACGAGCTCCTGCACCTTGTCGACCTTCAAAGTTACGATTGGATGTCGATGCACAGCGTTCACCGGAAGGAATCGTATCTTCGTTCATACCTAAACAAGCTGAACATCCTGATTCACGCCATTCAAAACCAGCTTCTAAGAATATTTGATCAATTCCCTCTTCTTCTGCCGCTTTTTTCGTTGACCATGAACCTGGTACTACGATGCCTCGAACTCCAGGGTGTATTTTTTTCCCTTTTACAATATTTGCTGCAGTTCTTAAGTCGGAAAGACGTGAATTTGTACAAGAGCCAATAAATACATGTTGGATTTCAATTGATTCAATCGGTTGACCTTCTTCTAGTCCCATGTATTCAAGCGCTTTTTTCAATGCATGTTTGTCAGCATCGGACTGATAATCTGCTGCTGTTGGAACTGTTTTTGAAACTCCAGTTCCCATTGACGGATTGGTACCCCATGTGACAATTGGTTCTATTTCTTCTGCATCGATTTCTAATACAACATCATAAGTTGCACCAGGATCAGAAGCAAGACTTAACCAATAAGAAGCTGCTTCTTCGAATTTATCTTCTTTCGGAGCATGACGACGTCCTCGTAGGAATTCTACCGTTTTTTCGTCTGGTGAAATTAAGCCTGCTTTCGCTCCGGCCTCAATGGACATATTACAAATTGTCATACGTTCTTCCATTGTTAATGAACGAATAACCTCACCTGTAAATTCCACGATATGGCCCGTACCTACACCGATTCCCCATTTCGCAATAATTGCTAAAATAATGTCTTTCGCAGTAACACCAATCCCAAGTTGACCATTAACTCGGATTTCCATAGTTTTAGGCTTACTTTGCCATAACGTTTGAGTAGATAGAACATGTTCTACCTCAGAAGTTCCGATACCAAATGCTAATGCACCAAAAGCACCATGTGTTGAAGTATGTGAGTCACCACAAACGATTGTTTTACCTGGCTGTGTTAAACCTAATTCAGGTCCAATGACGTGTACAATTCCTTGGTCTGGATGTCCTATATCTGCAAGCTGAATTCCAAATTCTTTTGCATTATCCGCTAATGTGGTAATTTGCTTTTTCGCAATTGGATCATTAATTGTTGGTAAATTTTTTGTTGGAACGTTATGATCCATTGTTGCAAAACAAAGGTCCGGACGACGAACTTTACGTCCTGCTAAACGTAATCCTTCAAACGCTTGAGGAGATGTTACTTCATGAATAAGGTGTAAATCGATATATAATAAATCGGGTTTACCTTCTTCATGATGTACAACGTGAGAGTTCCAAACTTTTTCAATAATATTTTTTGCCATCACTAATCACCAATCCTTAAATATAAGATTCTACAATACTATCGGCTACGAAATTTGTATCTATTTCCGCAATAACGCGATTAGTCCATTCATCCGTTGTTAATGGACGAGCATCACCTTTTGCTAAATCTGCAGTAAAGTATCCGTCTTCAAATACAGCACTTACTGCACGTTCGATTTCTGCAGCTTCCTCTTTTAATCCAAATGAATAACGTAACATCATTGCTACAGAAAGAATGGTTGCTGCTGGGTTTGCTTTTCCTTGACCTGCAATATCAGGAGCTGAGCCGTGTACTGGTTCATATAATCCAAAATTATCACCACGAATGGATGCAGAAGGAAGTACACCAAGGGATCCTGTAATAACGGAAGCTTCGTCGCTTAAAATATCACCAAACATATTATCGGTTACGACTACATCGTAATGACCAGGATTCGTGATTAGTTTCATTGCAACTGAGTCGACAAGATTATGTTCTACTTCAACATCTGGATATTGTGCTTTTTTCTCTTCAACCACTTCACGCCATAATCTTGAAGTTTCTAATACATTTGCTTTATCAACTGAGCACAGTTTTCCTCTACGCAGGCGAGCCATCTCAAACGCATTATCTACGATACGTTCAATTTCAGCGCGAGTATAGATGTTCAAATCACTTGCTTTAGAGTCAGAACGCTTCTTTTCTCCAAAATAAATACCACCAGTTAATTCACGTACAATCATTAAATCTACGTTTTCCGCCACTTCGCGCTTCAATGGAGATGCACCTAGTAAACTAGGAAATGCTTTTACGGGGCGAAGGTTAGCGAACAAATCGAACGTTTTACGGATTTTTAGCAATCCTTTTTCTGGACGTAATTCTGGGGGATTATTATCCCATTTAGGTCCTCCAACAGCACCTAATAAAATAGCATCGCTATCTTGACAAGCTGCAATTGTTTCATCTGGTAGCGGATTATTGAATTGATCGATCGCCGCTCCTCCGATTGTTGCATATGTTAAGTGGAACTCATGTTTATAACGTTTCCCGATTGCTTGTAACACACGAACTGCAGAAGTTACAACTTCAGGACCAATACCATCGCCTGGTAATACAGTAATTTTCTTTTCCATTGTAAGACACCTTTCTTTATGAAGTAATCAAAGGGCGAAAATCAGAACTAATCTAATGGTGAACTATGTATGTTCACTTATTAATCTAATTTAAGATTAGTATAAGGGACGCCTTTTCTTTTATAGAAACGCCATCAAACATTAATCATTTGATGGCGTCTCGCGTTAGATAATTAACTATTGTTCAACTATACCTTGATTATACTCCCGCAGTTTGTTTATCGCGGATGTTTTTATGAATAAGACTACGATTAATTGCATCGATGAATGCATTTGCTGTTGCTTCCAGAACATCTTGTGCGGAATCACGGCCAGTTGTTTTGTGTCCATCAATTAACACATTTACAACAGCATCTGCTAATGCATCGCGGCCTTTTCCGACCGATTTGACTTGGTAATCTAAAATATTTACTTTTGCATTTACGATTTGTTCCAGTGTGTTGAATACTGCTTCTACAGAACCTGCTCCAGTAGCTGCTACAGTTTTTGTTTCCCCTTCAGGAGTAACGACTGATGCTGTTGCTGTTGGGATATTATCTGTTCCGTATGAAACTTGAACACTATTTAATTCATATAATTGAATGTCTTCAATTGATACTTGTTGTTCCGTTAATAGTGTAATTAAATCGTCTTCTGTAATTTCTTTTTTGCGGTCTGCCAGTTTTTTGAACTCTTGGAATGCTTTGTTTAATTTCTCATCCGTAAGTTCGTACCCTAATTTAACTGCACGATCTCTAAATGCTGCACGTCCAGAGTGTTTACCTAAAACTAATGGAACTTCTCCTTCACCAATTAATGCTGGTGAAATGATTTCATAAGTTTCTTTATGTTTTAGAACACCATCTTGGTGAATGCCTGATTCGTGAGCAAATGCGTTTTTACCAATGACAGCTTTGTTTGGTTGGATTAACGAACCAGTTAAACGACTCACAAGTTGTGAAGTACGTTTAATTTCTTTTAAGTTAATGCCCGTTTCAACTGGGTAAATATCGTTTCTGATGTGTAGTGCTACCGCAATTTCTTCTAATGCAGCATTTCCTGCACGTTCGCCAATACCGTTGATTGTACATTCGATTTGATCAGCACCATTTTCCATTGCAGCAATTGAGTTAGCAACAGCCATCCCTAAGTCGTCATGACAGTGCGCAGAGAATTTTACTTTATCTGCACCACGAACATTTTCACGTAAGTATCTGAAAAGATCACCGTATTCTTGTGGTGAAGCATAACCAACTGTATCTGGCACATTGATTGTTGTTGCACCTACTTCGATAACTCTCTCAATAATACGAACTAAAAATTCACGATCTGAACGGAAGCCATCTTCAGCAGACCATTCTACTAGAGGGAAAAACTTCTTCGCGTATTTTACAGCTTCAACAGCTTGCTCAACTACTTGATCAGGCGATTTCTTTAGCTTATATTCCATATGAATAGGACTTGTTGCTAAGAATACGTGAACATGAGGTTGTTCAGCACCTTTTAATGCTTCCCATGCAGCATCGATGTCGCCTTGTACACAACGAGCTAAACCTGTAACAATAGAATTTTTAACCGTTCCCGCGATTCGTTGTACTGCATCCAAATCGCCAGGGCTTGCAGCAGGAAAACCTGCTTCAATAATTGTTACACCTAGACGTTCTAATTGTTTTGCAATTTCAACCTTTTCTGCAGTATTTAAGTTAATACCAGCTGACTGTTCTCCATCACGAAGTGTCGTATCAAAAATATCTATTTTACGCACCATTATTTAACCACTACCTTCTTTTTGCCTTCATTAATGAATGGCATCATTTCACGTAATTTGCTACCTACTTCTTCAATTTGGTGTTCAGCTCCCGCTTTTTTGTACTCAGTGTAACGAGGACGGTTTGTTTCGTTTTCGTTGATCCAATCTTTAGCGAAAGTACCGTTTTGGATATCAGTTAATACATCTTTCATACGTTCTTTAACTGATGGATCGATAACGCGTGGACCTGATACATAATCTCCCCACTCTGCAGTATCAGAGATTGAGTAGCGCATTGTAGCCATTCCACCTTCGTACATTAAGTCAACGATTAATTTTAATTCGTGTAATGTTTCGAAGTAAGCAAGTTCTGGTTGGTAACCAGCTTCTACTAATGTTTCAAAACCATATTTAACTAATTGAGTTGTACCACCGCAAAGAACTGCTTGCTCACCGAAAAGGTCTGTTTCTGTTTCTTCTTTGAATGTTGTTTCAAGCATACCTGCACGTGCTGATCCGATTCCTTTACCATAAGCTAATGCTAAATCACGAGCTTCACCTGTTGCGTCTTGATAGATTGCGAATAATGCAGGAACTCCAGCACCTTGAACGAAAGTACGACGAACTAAGTGACCAGGACCTTTTGGAGCAACTAAGAATACGTCAACATCTGCTGGAGGAACGATTTGTCCGAAGTGGATGTTAAAACCATGGGCAAACATTAATGCGTTACCTGATTGTAAATTAGGTGCGATTTCTTCTTCATAAACTGCTTTTTGTCTTTCATCTGGTAATAAGATTTGGATAATATCTGCAACTGCAGCTGCTTCTGCTACTGTTTTTACTTCTAAACCATCTTCTTTAGCTTGATCGAAAGATTTACCAGGGCGAACACCTACTACTACATCAAAACCAGATTCTTTTAAGTTTTGTGCATGTGCGTGACCTTGAGAACCATAACCGATGATTGCAATTTTTTTACCTTTTAATACTTCTTCATTGATTTCGTTTTGATAATACATTTTTGTCATTGGGAATTCCTCCTAAGAATTGTTTATAATTTTTTGTTTTTAAATAAGAACGATAACTTGATAGGCTATCGGAACTTTATATACTAACTATCCGAGTAAGAATTTCTTACTTCAGAATAGAAAGATGCGGTGTTTCTACTGGTTGAGTTTCTCGGACTGAAGCGGTAATACCAGTTCGAGTTAACTCTTTAATCCCATAAGGGCGAATTAATTCAATGAATGCATCGATTTTATCTGGACTACCAACTACTTGATATGTCACAACATTTTTGGATGTATCAATAATTTGAGGCCTGAATGGCTCAATAATGGCATTCATTTCTAATCGTAAATTAGCAGGTGAAACTACTTTTACTAATGCTAGTTCCCTTAAAACGATTGATTTATCTGTAATGTCATTGACTTTAAGAACATCAATTTGTTTAGATAATTGTTTGATCATTTGTTCAAGTTTTACTTCATCGTTAATATTGACAACGAATGTCATTTTTGAAATGTTTGGCTGTTCTGTATGCCCAACCGTAATGGATTCAATGTTAAATTGACGTTTCATTAATAATCCAGTTACACGGTTGAGGACACCACTTTGATTTAATACATTTACAGTGATTACTCGTTTCATAGTTTTTTCACCCCTACAATATCATCTAGTGATTTGCCAGCAGGAACCATTGGATAAACATTTTCAATTTGTTTAACTCTTGCATCAATGACAGCAGGTTCATTAGAGTTTAATGCTTCTTCTAGGATGCTGTACGCTTCTTCTTTCGTTGTAATTCGATATCCTTTTAAACCAAATGCATCCGCAAGTTTCACAAAATCAGGTTGTACTGGCATTAATGATTGAGAATAGCGACCATCGTAGAATAGTTGTTGCCATTGACGAACCATACCAAGCGCAGCGTTGTTAATGATGACAACCTTAACTGGTAAATTAAATTCTTTTAATAAAGCAAGCTCTTGATTTGTCATTTGGAAACCGGCGTCCCCAACAATCGCAACCACTTTTCGATCTGGTTTTGCAAATTGTGCACCAATCGCAGCTGGGAATCCGAATCCCATTGTTCCTAACCCACCAGAAGTTACCCAACTGTGGTCATGATTTAATTTGTAATATTGAGCAGCCCACATTTGGTGTTGCCCTACATCTGTAGTGACTACAGCATCACCATTTGTAATGGAGTGAACCATTTCAATAATTTGTTGTGGTAGATTTTCTTTTTCATCTTCCACATACCAAAACGGACTATCACTTTGCTTTTCGTAAAGGTATTCTAACCATTCAGCCGAATCCGGTGCTTGGAAGTCTTTTTCAAGCAGTGCTTTGATTGCTTCTTTCGCATCTGCAACGATTGGAATATCTGTCGGAATATTTTTACCAATCTCAGCCGGATCAATATCGATATGAATGATTGTGGCATTTGGAGCGAAACGCTTTGTATCACCAGTTAGGCGATCATCAAACCGTGCTCCGATATTGATAAGTAAGTCACATTTTTGAATTGCATCATTTGCTACACCAGCTCCATGCATACCAGCCATACCAAAGTTTAGAGCATGATTGCCATGGATACTGCCAAGACCAAGTAAAGTATTTATGACAGGTAATTTGTATTTTTCGACCAATTCAGTCAATTCAGAACGCGCGTCTGCAAATAATACACCAGCACCTGCAAGTACTAAAGGCTTTTTAGATTCGATAATGGCTTGAACCGCTTTTTGAATTTGTAAATAATTTGGTTTCGTATTTGGCTGATAACCTGGTAAATAGATTGGTTCGTCTTTTGCGAATAACTCCTCTTCTTCAAAAAGGTCAGCTGAAATGTTTTTAGGGAAATCGATTAAAACCGGACCTTTCCTTCCACTATTTGCTATGTGGAATGCTTCTTTCACGATGCGTGGGATATCGCGCACGTCTTGAACTTGGTAATTATGTTTTGTAATAGGAGTTGTAATACCAATAATATCTGCTTCTTGAAATGCATCTGAGCCAATTACGCTTGTTGCAACTTGACCTGTGAAAATGACTAAAGGAATCGAATCAATCATTGCATCCGCTATTCCAGTAACGAGATTTGTAGCACCTGGCCCAGAAGTCGCAATGACTACCCCTGGTTTATTTAGTACTCTTGCATATCCTTCAGCAGCGTGAATTGCTCCCTGTTCATGTCGAGTTAAAATATGTCGAATTGGGTTTTTATAAAGGGCATCGTATACATTGAGTACCGCACCCCCTGGGTATCCAAAAACAATTTCTACATCTTGTTCTATAAGAGACTTAATTAATAAATCTGAACCATTTTTTGGTTTGAATGTTTCTTTTTCTTCAGTTGTTTCACTAGCATCTATTTTCACACTTGTTGATGTATCCGCAGTCATTTTCCTTTATCCTCCTATACAATTTAATAAAAAATAAAAAGCCCTTTTCATCCACGCAAAAGAAAACCTTTTGCTAGGGATGAAAAAGACTTCCATGGTACCACCCTTGTTTATAGCTATAATAGCTACCTCGTGAATAGCGGGAAATTATTCATCTCTACTGAATGTTTTAAAGAGTTTGAAAATTCAGCGTGCAACAAGATGAATACACTATCCATTAATAACGAGCATTTCGAAATTTGCCCGGAACTATCTAATTGCTTTCGCGTTTAATAGTTCACTCCGAGGGGATGTCGGTTATAGTTGTACCGCCGGGTTCCAGCAATCCCGGCTCTCTGGTAGATACAAGTCTCTATAACCTTTAACCTCATCATCGATTATATTTATACATTAATTATATTTTCATAATACCGCCTTTAGAGGCATTTGTCACAAGTTTTGAGTATCTTGCTAACCATCCTGTTTTAATTTTTGGTTCGAATGGTTTTAACTCTTTTTGACGTTGATCTAATATTTCTTGTGAAACTTGAAGATTAATTGTTCGATTTGGTAAATCAATTTCAATTATATCTCCATTTTGAATTAATGCAATAGGCCCGCCTTCAGCAGCTTCAGGTGAAATATGACCTATTGAAATACCACGAGATGCGCCACTAAAACGGCCATCTGTAATAAGTGCAACTTTTGTACCTAAACCACGGCCCATAATTGCTGAAGTTGGTGCAAGCATTTCTGGCATACCCGGCCCACCTTTTGGCCCTTCGTAACGAATGACCACAACGTGACCCTCGTGAACACTACCATCATCAATTGCTGCTTGAGCTTCATCTTGGGAATCAAAAACAATTGCTTCACCAGTAAATGTTTTAATGGATGGATCCACTGCACCTACTTTAATAACTGACCCTTCAGGAGCAATATTACCAAATAGGACTGATAAACCTCCTACAGGACTATATGGATTATCTTTCGTACGTATTACTTTATCGTTCGTAATTTGATGATTTTTTACTAATTCACCCATTGTTTTACCTGTGACTGTAATACGATCTGGATGGATTGCGCCAGGAATTTTCGTTAGCTCGTTAATAATCGCTTCAACGCCACCCGCTTTATTGATATCATCCATTGAGATGTCAGAAGCAGGCATAATTTTTGCTAAATAAGGAACGCGTTCAGCAACTTTATTAATATCTTCTAAGTTATACTCAATTCCTGCTTCGTTTGCAATGGCTAAAGTATGTAAAACTGTATTTGTAGAACCACCCATAGCCATATCTAGTGCAAATGCATCGTCAATTGCTTCTTTTGTAATAATGTCACGAGGTTTTACATCTTCTTCAATCATACGGACTAAATGCTTTGCCGCTTCACGTATTAGCTCTTTACGTCTTTCACTTGTAGCAACAATTGTTCCATTACCGGGAAGAGCTACTCCTAGCATTTCCATTAAACAGTTCATGGAGTTTGCTGTGAACATACCAGAACAAGATCCGCAAGTTGGACATGCATTATTTTCTATATCTAATAATTCTTCTGCAGACATATTCCCTGATTTATGAGCACCAACACCTTCAAAAACAGATGTTAACGAAAGTTGTTTACCTGTTGATGAAGTACCTGCTTCCATTGGACCACCTGAAACGAATACTGAAGGTACGTTAGTACGTACAGCTGCCATTAACATTCCTGGTGTAATTTTGTCACAGTTCGGGATATAAAATACTCCGTCAAACCAGTGTGCATTTATAACAGTTTCAGCAGAGTCAGCAATTAACTCACGGCTTGGTAATGAGTAGCGCATACCGATATGTCCCATTGCAATACCATCGTCAACACCAATTGTGTTGAATTCAAAAGGAATACCGCCTGCTTCAATAATAGCTTCTTTCACTTCTTTTGCAAAATCTTGTAAATGTACATGACCTGGAATGATATCGATATAAGAATTACATACACCGATAAATGGTTTTCCTAAGTCTTTAGCTTTTACTTTACCAGTAGCATATAAAAGACTACGGTGAGGAGCACGATCAACTCCTAATTTAATCATATCACTTCTCATAATTGATACGCCCCACAATTTCTTCTAATATATTTTTCTACAATCTCATTATAATTAGAAAATTATTAAACTTTCAAATCGAAATTTTTGGAATTTTTAGCTTACATGATTATGTTCGAAAGATTAATAACTTTTTAAATTGTTGCTATCATAGTACATATGAAATTTTTCGTCAACAGTATTTTTTGAATTTTTTATACAATTCAAAACAAAATTACTTCTTGTAACCGTTTACAATCTGCTGAAATAACGAAATTTTCTCTCTTAATTTATTTTTTAGAATTTTCATTTTCAACTTTACTTACTATTACTCAGTCATTTCCTTGATGAAATTAGTGTATTCAATATCCTAAATTACAGGTGACAAAAAATGACGGCTATCGAAACCGTCATTTACTCGATCTACATTTTTAACTAGGGATTAACATTAGATCCACTGCAAGATTTAAAACAATGACTGTGTGTAACATGGTAATTAATAAAGCTTGTCGGTTTAATTTTTTCATTAATAGATTGTTCATACAGTCCACCCCTTGTTAAAATTTGTCTAACTTGTGAACATTATAAATTATTTTCCAATTAAATGCAAAATATTTTGAACATTCTGTGACTTCATTTATTTTTAAGTATTAATAAAAATTTTTGTAAAGTTTCAGCAGATAAACGTATAGTTTTTGAATTTTAACGGAAAATTATATTACAAACACTTCCTAAAAAGTATTTGGCCATTTTGAAATGAGGATTTACGACAAAGGAGTTGGACAACTATGATGAGCTTCATTTGGTATTTAGTAATTGGCGGAGTTTTAGGTTGGTTAGCAGGAGTTATTCTTGGAAGAGACGTTCCAGGTGGTGTTATTGGTAATATCATTGCAGGGATTGTTGGTTCATGGATTGGAAGTGCTTTACTAGGAAATTGGGGTTGGGAAGTTTCTGATTTTCACGTTTTCCCTGCATTAGTTGGTGCACTCATTTTAATTTTCATCGTAACATTTATAATGCGTGCCTTTAGAAAAGCGACATAAGATTTGGTAAGTTTTGAAAAGGAATGTGGGTGTCATCATATATGGTGACACCCTATTGTATGTTTTTAGTCTCAGTTAACACTATTTTTTCTAATTCGTCACTCATGCTTTCGTACTGATGATAGAAATGGATAACGTCTTCAACGTATGTTTCACTATGATTGTAATTGTAGATTGCCTTTTCTAATTCACCATCTGCAGCACCGACTTTTGATAAATAATTGGCTGCACTATAGATTGCATCTTCAATGTTAAATGGATCTGCTTTACCATCTTTATTTGCGTCCACACCATATCCCCCATATTTTCTAATTACAGTAGGATTTGTTTTGTCATCCGATGGTATACTACCTTGTCCTAACCCACTACAAGTTGGATGATTCCAACCGACAAATGTACATGGCATAAATTGCATATGCCCTTCTGCCCCGACAGGTGATATTAATGTACTCATCGTTGAGAAACGAGTCTCTACGCGGTGATGTGCAGCAAGTAGCGTCCAAGGTACATTATATTGTTCCCCTGCAGCGATATAAATGGGAATATATTCTTTTGGAATTTCCATATCAATGTTTTCACTATTTTCGACAATTTGTAATAGAGTACTCGTCTCTTTAAAAAGGGGTAAATCCTTTAATTGTTGCCAAACTATAAAAGAAGCAGTATACAATGTGATGGAAATTGGAATAAGGATGATAATTAAAAATAGTTTAAAACCCGGACTTAGTATTGGTTTTTTTGATTTTTTCTTTTTTTTCTTATTTCCCATACTCGCCCACCTATATGTTGAAAAGTTGAACTCTCAAATGATATTTGAGATAGTTTAAGAATGTAAATTAGTAGAATACGAATACAATTCTAACCTAATTTTCTATTAAACACCAAGGAGATGTTTTTATGTGGAATGATTTTAAGAAATTCGCAATGAAAGGAAATATCGTTGACTTAGCTATAGCTGTTGTGATTGGTGGTGCATTTGGAAAAATTGTTTCCTCCTTAGTGGACAATATTATTATGCCTTTCGTTGGTATATTAACAGGTGGTATTGATTTAACAGAAAGTTTCATATATGGTTTTGGCGATGCACAAATAAAATTAGGTCTATTTTTACAATCCATCTTAGATTTCTTTATCATTGCTTTTGCTATATTTTACGCACTCCGTATTCTAACGAAATTCAGTCGTAAAAAAGAAGAAGAAGCAAAACAAGAGCCTCCTAAAATAGACCATAAAGAAGAATTATTAAAAGAAATTCGTGATTTACTAAAAAAACAAACAAAAGAAGTAGAATGATTTTAAAAATAAAACTAGAATATGAAATTTATTATGAAACGTTGTTGTTTTCAATGATTTTACATGATAAATTGATTAAATAATCAATAAAATTGAATATAAAATGTAATACGAAAAGAGTGAAGATCATGACGAAAAATTCCATTGAAACGAAATTAGTTCAATTAGGAAACTTAAGCGACCCAAAAACGGGTGCGGTTAATCCTCCGATTTATATGTCAACTGCCTATAAACATGCTGGTATCGGTCAATCTACGGGCTATGATTATACACGTACGAAAAACCCTACTCGTGAGATTTTAGAAAAAGGAATTGCTGATTTAGAAGGTGGCGATGCTGGATTTGCATGTGCTTCTGGTATGGCTGGCGTGCAATTAATTTTATCTTTGTTTAAACCAGGTGATGAAATCATCGTTCCAGATGATATTTATGGCGGAACTTATCGCTTATTAAAAACTTTTAGTGAAACGTATAATATTACAACAAAATACTTTAAACCTGAAGAGTCAGTAGAAGATCTAATTTCAGAAAACACAAAAGCCATTTTCCTTGAAACACCAACAAACCCTTTAATGTTAGAGTTTGATTTGGACAAATTTGCTACTATTTGTAAAAAGCACAATATCTTATTTATTGTTGATAATACTTTCTATACACCTTACTACCAACGTCCTATTGAACATGGTGCAGACATTGTACTACATAGTGCGACAAAATACATTGCGGGACATAACGATGTACTAGCAGGACTAGTCGTTGCTAAAGGACAAGAATTATGTGACAAACTAGCATTTGCACATAATGGAATGGGACTTGTTTTATCTCCAATGGATAGCTGGTTGGTCATTCGCGGATTAAAAACAATGCACTTGCGTTTAAAACAGCATGATGCGAACGCGAAAAAAGTTGCTGCGTATCTAGAAAGTGAACCACTAGTTGCGGATGTTTTATACACTGGAAAAGGCGGTATGCTTTCTTTCCGTGTCAAACATGCTGATATGGTAAATCCTTTCTTACAAAAAATGCAACTCATTACCTTTGCTGAAAGTTTGGGTGGTGTAGAAAGCTTTATTACATACCCAGCTACACAAACACATGCAGATATACCATATGAAGAACGTGTTGCACGAGGAGTTGATGATCGTCTATTACGTTTTTCTGTAGGGATCGAAGAAGCTGATGATATTATCGCTGATTTAAAACAAGTATTTGATCAGTTAAGAACTGAATTTAATTAAGTAAAAGAAAACGCTTGGTGCTCCTATTTGGCATCAAGCGTTTTTTTGTTTAATGATTATAGTGATCTGGCTCTGAAATTTCGCTTAATGCTTCTCCTGCTTCATTGACAAAAATGTTTTCTTTTGCAAGGTCACCTATTGCACAAATTCCAACCATTTCACCGTTCTCGTTTACGACTGGTACACGACGAATTTGATATTGCGCCATTAATTTTGCACATTCATGAACGTCCATGTCAGGAGAACAAGTAATGACATCATGTGTCATGACATCATGACAATGTACTTGGTTAGCGTCATTTCCATCCGCTATACATTTAATGACAATATCTCGATCCGTAATCATACCAATTACTCTGTTCGAATCACATACGGGTACGGATCCACAGTCAATATCACGCATTATTTTAGCAGCAGTTATTAAAGATTCATGGGGTGTACAAAATTTCACATCTTTTGTCATTATTTCAGAAACTGTTTTCACGTTATATCCTCCTTTATCATTACAAATCAAACTTATTATTTCACAAATTCATAAATTTATAAGAAAAAAGAGGATGTGACAAAACGAATTAGTTCTTGGATAAAGACGAATTTTGAAACTCTTAGCTCTTTTGTTATGGTTTTCATAAAGGTGCAGAATACGGGTAAGAAGTTCTCATTAACAAATGGTCATTTTACTATGCATGATATATTTAAACGGAAATATTCCGCTTATAATAAAAAAACTCTATATTTTTTCGAAAATTAAGGAAGTTTTTCCGGTTATCTTATCAATATCTTTGGATTTTGCCTAAATTAGAACAGTTAATCGGAATTTCTCCGCTTATATCCGCTTTTTTTCCCCCACTATACACATTAGACGGAGTTTATCCGCCTATTTTATTAAAAATATAAAAGGACTAGAGCAAACCCACCTCGAATTGAAAAAGCCAAGTACGTTAGGTTTTTCTCGACTTTCCGTTCGAGGAACCGATCGTTGATAACGATGGAAGTGAACTTAAGAACATATGCGGCAAGATGGTAAGATCTTGATTCTAATAAGTGAATATAAAAAAGAATCGTGAAATCTACTGAGCGATTTCACGATTCTATCATTATTGAAGTTAGTTTTATCCCCTGGCTCTTATTATTTGCCTAATCGTTCTTCAATTAACGTCTTCATATCAATGGCAATCGTGTCATAGGGTACGCCGCCTTCAGTCTCGGAGTAACCCTTATAGTTTTTTACAACTGCACCTGTTTCGTCAACTAGATGGAATGTATTCATGTGCACAACTTCTCCACCATCTTCTGGTTTTTTTACAAACGACTTAAATGAATTCATTGCAAATTGTTCAATAAATGTTTGATCATAACCAGTTAGCAAGTACCATTTCGATTCATCAGGTACTGGGTAGTTACTTAAATAGTTAGCAAGTACTTCAGGTGTATCAATTGTAGGATCAACTGAAAATGCTACAATTTTATAATCTTCAACACCACGTTCAATTAATTCGGATTGAACTTCTGTCATATTGAAAGTCATTGGAGGACAAACTGTTGTACAACTTGTAAAGATAAACATCGCTAACCACGGTTCATCCTTTAAATCGTCTAATGTTACAGTATTCCCTCTATGATCAGTCATTTCAAAATCTTCTACAGGATAATTTACATCCTCTTTAAATTTATAATTGCTACATGCACCAAGTACTGAACTTATCATTAGAAATGTAATCAGTCCTAATAGATTTTTCTTCATTCATGTCAACTCCCTATATGTTACCAATACTTATCTTAACGAAATTAGACGGAAAAGTACATCTATTTGAAGTGACACTATTAGGACAAAATTGTGAAATAGCTCTTCACAATTTGTTGGTAATGGTAAAGGGAAATCTCTTCGTTAGAACTCCTATCTACTCTTTGTTTCCTTGATTCGTTAACAGTGCTGTATGAATTGCATCAAGTTTTGTTTCAATCCGATAGAGCAAATAAAATGAAACAAGAATAGGAAAACCAATTTCTTGAATTACCATTATCCATTCTTCCATCATCTACTCCCTCCTTTACTGAATGATCAACTCTCATTCTAGACATGTCAATTCTAGTGAAAAGCCGACAAAATCAACAAACGATTTTGCCGGCAGTTTATTAGAATTCCTTACATCATCAGTATAATATTATGATAATGTTAACTCAGATACATTTCTTTCAATCATGCGTGCTTGATTAATCCCGACTAATGCAAAACCTTCATTGTGAAACACGTCTTGGTCGATAATGGTTTGCATGACTGTTGTTATTTCAGTTGGTGTTAAGTTGTCCTTAGGTTCATTGACTGAAATTGTCATTGTTTTACCGTTAGCCGTATTAAATTTCATCTCTAATGTAACTGCCATCTTAATTCCCCCTTTGATTGTAAATTAACCTCTTTGATTAAAACTCAATTGTTTCTGTTTCGGACTTTTTCGCTTCATTTAGTGGATATTTTGATAGACTTGCAATACTTTGTGCAACTGTAGCAACTTGCTCAACTAGTGCATTATCACGAACATTTCGATACGTTTTTGAAGTTAAAACTGGTTTACCAAACTCATCAAGTCCAGTTTCGAAATATAGTTTTAAACTAGCTTCTTCAAAATTATAAACTGCCATTGTTTCACCCCCTTCTCATCCTGTTATATATATCGTTTGGGTGAAAAAGGAGACATTCATAGTGAAAACTTTTTAAGTTCCTTTTATAATAGTAGATAGAGATCTAAACAAACTCTAATATAAGTAAGGATATGCGCAACGGTAGTGGTAATAGTTTTTCGGTGTTTCTCCTAATATTGAAAAGGACTTACTGAAAATCTTGGATAAGCTAGATAGTCTATCCGTTGATTGTATAAAGAGGTGAATGTTTTGTTATCAGGTTGGTTTATGTGGTTTATATTCTTTTGGGTTATTGTTTTAGTATCACTTATGGCAATTGGTGGCTTCTTTATGTTCCGAAAATTTTTAAAAGCCTTACCAAAGCAAGACGGTTGGTCAGATTTGGACTGGCAAAACTACTTTATCAAGAAAACAATTCACTTATGGGGTGAAGATTCAAAGGAATTATTAAATGAATTAGTTAGCCCAGTACCTGAATTATTTAGACAAGTAGCAAAGGAAAAGATTGCAGGAAAAATAGGCGAAATAGCATTAGATGAAAAAGCGAAGAAAATTAGTCTGGATATTATTATACGTGGGTATATTCAAGCTACCCCAAAACGAGATCATAAATTCTTACGGAAAAAATTAGACGAAATGAGTATCGATGTTTCACCATATGAACACCTATTTGATTAATTAAAAAACTGGCGACTCGAAGTAATGAGGCGCCAGTTTTTATGTTTGCTTATATATGTTTTTCAAGTTTTTTATATTTCATAAGCATTGCCAATCTCCATGGCCATAGCATCGCAAATGCTAAAATCCAAAACATACCAGCTAATTCGCCTACATCAAAAGAATCACTTAAAAATAGTTTAAGTATGATTCGTACGAGCAATAATCCAACTAGTATGAAGAAAAACGCTTTCGAACGTTTCATGTAAATATCGTTATTACGTACTTCAAATTTAGATGTCGCAATGAGAACAGTCGAAAAAATGACTCCAACGACAACAGCCTCTAATATTTGTATAGGCGAAACTCGGAATTCTTCAAAAACAAACATGAAAGCACCCGTAGACATTGCAATGGGAGGAATTAAAATCTTCTTCGCATTAACAGGCTTTTTTTGAGCACGCATACGGGCAAACATTACCAACGTCCCCATAACAATAGCCATTAATGTCGAGCCTATTACGAAATAATGAGAAGGTATATTAGCGAACATCAAATTCCTCCTCTATAATGGTTGAATCTATTTTTTGTATTTATTTATATCTTAACATATCCAATCGCCTAATACATAATATATCCAGTTAAAATACAAATCAAGTCTAAACTAAGTTTAGCAACCTATTTTTAACATAAAAGAGCAAAAACTTCCGATTTTGATTTAAAAATGGTCCTTATCGTTTAATAATTCCTTAAAACCCACTTTTATTTGTAGGTTCAACAATAATTCACCCACAAATAAAAGGACAAATACTTTTTTTGTATTTGCCCTCTTTCAAGATAATCTTTTTATTATTCAGTATAAAAAATTAACACTTCTGGTACTTCCTCAGATTCAAATAACATTTCTCCGTCAAGGTATACATCGACAAGTTCTAATTGATTGAATACGTTGTTCGTTATACAAAGGTCTCCTGCAATGGATACATTTTGTATTTTTATATAGTCTGCATTGACATATACTTCACCAACAATATCGATGTTATCGCCGTTAAATGTGATTGGATTTTCTACTGTTCCACCATTATTTAAGATTAACACTGATATACCTTTAATTTCAGTGCCAGCAACATTCACAATCATTTCAGAGTTTGATAAAGCATCACGATTTTCTGCAGAAAACACACCAGCTAGACTTTCATCGAAAGTATATTCTCCATTAGTTGTAATTACTTTGTCTCCTTCAACATTAATTACTTGTAAATATGGATATGTTGCTTCAATTGCTTTTACTAGAAATACGGCCATTTGACCACGTGTCACATTTTTAGATCCGTCAAACGTTGTAGGAGTGCGTCCTGCTGTCACTTGATGTTCAAAAAGAGCTGCAACCGTTTCTTTGTAACTAGGATATACATCAGTGAATGGTAAGGCATCAACATTTGTTGCAGTCAAATTAAAAGCTGCTGATAAAATTAATGCCATATGGTAGCGAGTAATGGGTTTGTTTATACCATAAGAACCATCTTCAAATCCATTAATATAACCTGCATTATGCATAGCTGCAATCGCGCCGTAATAAGGATGACTAGTCGATACATCAGTAAATTGGGGGTTCGTTACATTGTCAGTATCTAATTCTAGTAAACCCGCAAGAATAATAGCCATTTGACCTCTAGTTATACTTGCATTTGGTTTATACGTATTATCAGGAAAACCTGTTACATACCCATTAGTTGCTAAATTCATTACTGCATCATAGTAGTAATCTGCTTCTTTAACATCAGTAAAGATTTCATTCGCATTTGTTGTAGTCGGTCCTATCATGAAAGAACTTAATGTAACTACAGTCGCAGTCATCGCTGAATAGACTAATTTTGTAATTTTCTTTTTGTTCATTAAAAATTCTCCTAACTTGTAAGTCTGTGATGTTGTAAATCAATTATATATAGAATAATGTTAATAGACTATTGCTAAAAATATTGTAACTTACATACATTGGTGGTGATTTAGGTAAAAACTGACGCTTTCATTTTGCCATCTGGAAAGAACTTACTTAACTTGCTGTTTTCGTCCTTGTTTTGTTGACGTATACTATTAAACAAATCGCTTCAATTCCATTAAAAATGTCCATGAGAACCATCTCATGGACATTGGACATTTATTATTTTCAATTTATTAACTAAAAATATAAATTCTGTCTATAGAAAACAAAATTTTAGGGACGAATTAATAATTATCAAGTAAATTATCGACAACCATTTTCAGCTGATTTGCGTCAAAAGGTTTTGTAATAAAATCCTTTGCACCGTTTTCAATCGCTTCAACAATGATACGCTGTTGTCCAATAGCAGTAATCATAATTATTTTGGCATCGGGATGTCGTGGAATTATTTCTTTTAATGCATCTAAACCTGACATAACGGGCATAGTTAAATCCATTGTAACTAGATCAGGTAACAGCTGATCGTATAATTCGACAGCTTCTTTACCATTTGCCGCTTCACCTACGACATCAAATCCCCATTCTTTAAACATATTCCCTACTGCCGTTCTCATAAATAATGCATCATCGACTACTAATACTGTTGGCATATCTCATTCCCTCTCACGAAAACATAAAAGAATCTTTTCTATGTTGTATTGATGTAAAACTTAGAAGCCTGTAAAACCACCAAAAATAGGTGTTAAAAGACGGATAATATAATCTAAACCATCGAAGAATAGAAGAATACCTACCGCAATCATAATATAGCCTCCAACTTTAACAATTAGCTGGCTATTTTTGCGAATCCAACCTAATCTTGATATGAAGAACGATAGAATAAAGAATGGAATAGCAAAACCAAAGTAGTATGCTAACATATACAACATTCCAGATTCTGGGTTAGATCCAGCTAATAAAATGATTGATGCTAAAATAGGTCCTGTACATGGTGTCCAACCAGCTGCGAATGCAAGACCAATTAAAACTGATCCAAAATATCCTGATGGACGATTTTTAAATTCAATTTTACGATCCTTCATTAAGAAATCAATTTGTAACAATCCTACAATCATTAAACCAAATACGACAATTAAAATTGCACCAATCTGTCGAATCAGATCTTGATAATTAATAAAGAAATCTTTAAATATGGATGCACTGAAACCAATGGCAATAAAGATGATTGAAAATCCGATTAAAAAGAAAATCGTATGTAAAATAGCACTTCTTTGTAACATGCCTTTTTGATCTTTCAGTTCAGAATAGCTCATACCAGTAATATATGATAAGAATGCTGGATATAAAGGCAATGTACATGGTGAAATAAAGCTTAAAAAACCAGCACCGAATGCTAAAAAGACATTAATATCTGTTTCCATTAATGCGTCGCTCCTTACAATTAATGTCTTCATAGTATCAAATTTTGATAAAAAAAGCGTTCAATTATATTTGAAACCTTCTTGTCCATTTTATGAAATCTTTATGAACTTGTCTTCAAACAACATAATTTTACCATAATTTGTTTCATAGTGTCACTTTTCTTGAATCATATGGCTTTCTCTTTTCACTGCAAATTATTTCATAATAATGGATTGCCTTTCTTCTTTAGCAAGCCGGATATTCCAAATTGGTTCAAACCGATTAATGATATAATTTCTCACCGACTTCATATCACTTTTTGAAGTTAATGGACATAACTGAATCTGTACCTTTGATGTGTTAAATTTTTCAGTGATGTTCGCATTTACATGACAATGAGTTGCTGTACCATCTTTAAAACAACTTTTTGGTGAAATATTCCCAATATGTTGGTTAAATCGTACTTTAAATGAATTAGCACATACCCCAGTAAATACGAGCTCTTGGTCTACGATGATTGTATATACTCCCGATTTGTTTAAAATCGTTTCATTCCCTTTGATTTGGAAGTGTGAATAGTTCAAATCACCATAGTTATTCAAAAATTTTTTATAATAAGTATCCCCTTCATTTTTTAATTGAAGAATAGCAGGGCCAGCAGGTAAATCCAGTAAATGGCTATATTTTTGTACACAATGTTCTTTTATTGAATCGTATCGATGATGAGCAATGAGTTCCCCTAATGTTTTTTTTACAAATTTAGAAAAAGTGTTGAAAAGTCCAGAATCCATTTGTATCAGTTCAGCTTTGTAAAAATCAAATTGCTTATCCCCAATTGTTAAAAGCATCTCTAACCCCTCTTTGTTTTGATACTTCGAAATCCATTTTGTTACTACTAAATACTTTACTAGATTTACTTGATATTATCTAATAATACAATTCAGAAATTTCCTAATTTTTATAGAAATAAATAAAAAAATTCGTTACACTCCTGGGCTTTCCATTTGAAAAGCCCTTTTACCTTTTTTAAGAGTTCACGAATTATTTTAGATGTTTATTTAAATATATAACTTTTAAATTCTCTTACTAATTTACGTTGACCGGATCTTGATGTTGTGGTTGGTGACGCTTTTTAAACTCACTAATTGTCGAGGTAATAAAAAGTATAATAGATAACCAAATAAAACCGAATGCAATTAAATCTACTAAATTAAATGGTTCATGATAAAGGACTACCCCAAGTATTAAAACGACAGTTGGTGTGAAATATTGAAGGAAGCCAATTAAATATTGCGGAATACGCTGTGCCCCTTTTGAAAATAATACGAGTGGTACA
Organism: Lysinibacillus timonensis; assembly: GCF_900291985.1. Classification (NCBI taxonomy): domain Bacteria; kingdom Bacillati; phylum Bacillota; class Bacilli; order Caryophanales; family Bacillaceae; genus Lysinibacillus; species Lysinibacillus timonensis. The sequence continues at coordinate 200,165 of NZ_LT985980.1, forward strand.
GCCGTAACAATACCACCTAATACAAGTAATAGATCTGTTGTAATATTAACTTGTAATAAGGACGTCGGTTGTGTTCCCCATAAATAAATATAAAACGCAATAGCAAACGGTAAAATAAATAGCGTTTCAATTGCTAATCCACGCGTTGCATCCAATTGAATTTTTTTCTTAAAAGCACCATATGTAGCGAAGCTCAATGCGATTAATAAAGCAATCCAAGGAACCTCACCATAACTTATCGTCATGATTAATACTCCTATAAACGCTACCATTACAGCAATTACTTGAGCTTTTGATAGTCTCTCCTTAAAGAAAATAACCCCGAATAATACAGTTAATAGAGGATTAATATAATACCCTAAACTTGTATCTACTACATGATCATGATTGACCGCCCATATATAGATGTACCAATTACAAGTAATCGCAACTGAAGCGGTTAATAATGAAAAGAATTGCTTTTTGTTTTTCCATAATGAGTGAATATCTTCCAATAACTGTTTGCGTTGACGAATAATCAATATGAAAATAATCGTAAAAATAAATGACCAAATGACTCGATTGATTAATATTTCTAAGCTATTCACATGCTCAATGAGCTTCCAATAAAGTGGGAATAACCCCCATATGACGTAAGCCCCAAAGGCATACAGTATTCCTTTTTGCTCTTCTGACAATGATGACACCTTCTTGTTTAAATTGAAAAATATATCCCAATTATAGTTCTTTGCATGATGATAGTAAATTGGTATTTCTTTTGCTTTGTACAACAAAGGATTAAAAAAGCACATAAAAAAATTCACTTCCAACTGAAATGATCGGTCAATTGGAAGCGAATATGATTTGTTTTTTCTTAGCTGGTTACTTTAAAAACGGTTTTGATTTTTTGAATAATACCACCACTACTATATGTTAACACGCTACGCTTGTAGAATGAGAGACTTAATAAGTATGCAACGATTACAGTTAGAATTAGCAATGCTAATGATAACATTGGTTCAATTGGTGATAAGTCTGTTGCCCCGATTCTCATTGGCATCACCATTCCAGATGTTAGTGGAATGTATGAGAAAATTTTAATAAGTAATGTGTCAGGATTCGCAACACCAGAAATCATTACGTAAAAACCAACTAATAAAATCATCATTGCCGGAGTTAATACTTGTGATGCTTCTTCTACTTTTGATACGAGTGATCCGAACAATGCACCAACGATTAAGAACAAGATGACAGTGAAGAAAATAAAAGCTATGACATAAAGAATATAACTTAATGATAATTGGCCAACCATTGAATCGATCATGCCGATGCTTGACTCTTGGGAATTAGCTCCTTTAAGACTTACAATAGCAAATAATGCACCAATAATAATTGCAAATTGTGTTAATGCAATCAATAGAACACCGTAAATTTTTGATTGGAAGTGCGTACTTGGTTTAATGCTTACTAATAACATTTCAAGTGCACGAGAACCTTTTTCAGAAGCAATATCCGTTGTGATCATTGATAAAAATGTCGTAATAAAGAAATAGATCACAATTCCAACAATATAGGAGACAAACATACCGGATGTTTTCTCGTCTTCACTTTTCCCATCTACTGTTTCATCGATATTCGTCATCGTAATGATCGGTTGACTATTTAATATTCGCTCAGCGTCTTGTGCTGACAGTTGTAGAGATTGAATACCATATATTTTTGCAGCGTATTCAATGTGAGAGTTAATCGTCGATTGATCATTTAATTGCAAAGGTGTATACGTAGAAACATCCGCCTTTAACTGATTATCCTGCTCGGATAACACTACGACTGCGTCAAGATTTTCTTCTTTTAATTGCGTATGCAATTCATCAATATTCTGATCTGACAATGAATATTGAATGTCTTGATCCGAAATAAAGATTGGTTCAATATCCACATTTGTTTCATTTACTAATGCCACTTTAATGGGTTCGTCTTTAAATAATATACTAGAAATTTCACCCCAATAGATGACAACGGCCATTATCGCAACATACAGTAATGTTAAAGAAATAAATGACTTGGAACGTAACTTTTGTTTATATACTTGCTTTACTAAAATCCATAATTTATTCATTTTCTACACCAACCTTATCTCTGAAAATCTCATCAAGTGATAAATAATCTAGACTAAATTTTTCAATATAGCTGCCGTTTGATACGACATCAAAGATAGGTTTTGCATAGGACTCGTCAACTAAAGTAAGAACAATATCTCCTCTTTCGGTTCTAATATCCTTAACACCTGGCATTTTTTCTAACCTTTCTTTATTTACATCAGTGCGGATTGTTAACCTTGTTTTACCGTATTGCTTCTTTAAATCAAGTAAACTACCAGAAAAAAGAGAAACACCCCGTTTTAATAAACATAAATGATCGCAAAGCTCTTCAACATTATCCATTTGATGACTCGAAAATAGAATGGTCATCCCTTGCTCCTTTAACAACAGGATGGCATTTTTCAATAAATCTCGATTAACCGGATCAAGGCCACTAAATGGTTCATCTAATATTAGAAATTTAGGTTTATGAATGAAGCTTGCGATTAGCTGAACTTTCTGCTGGTTCCCTTTTGATAGAGTTTCAGCTTTATCATGTCGTTTTTCTTCTAAGTCAAAACGTTTGATCCAAAAGTCGATTTCTTGTTTAATTTCCGCTTTTTTCATTCCTCTTAGTTCGCCAAAGAAATACAATTGCTCTTCTACCTTCATTTGTGGGAAAATTCCGCGCTCTTCTGGAAGATAGCCTAAAATATCACGATTTACCTTTTTAATTGGTTTTCCGTCCCACGTAATATTTCCTTTCGTAGGCTCTTGTAAATCTAAAATCATACGGAATGTTGTTGTTTTCCCTGCACCATTTTGGCCGATTAAGCCAAAAATTTCACCTTTGCCAATCGTAAAATTTAGGTCATTCACCGCAATGAAATCCTTATATTTTTTTACAACATGCTCTAAAGTCAAAGTCATGATAAACTCCCTTTCTAATCGTGGAAAATGTCTAACTTAGATTTTAAATCTTTACGTTTTTGAACAACTCTATATAGGGGTATTCCAATAATGAATGCCGCAAGTAAATTGAAAAAACCTACATAATCGTTTATTGATAACGTTTTTGTAATATTTATAAAATCCATCACATTTAATAAGCCGATAAAAAAATTTAGTAAGAATACAAAAAGGAATAGATAATAAATTCGATTTAAATAATCCAATTTGGATGAAGTGTCCGAATATAGTTCAAAATTACCTTCTATTGATTCCTTGCGAAAATAAGCCCAAGAAAACGATTTTGACACAAGTTCCACTCCCGTTTCCTGTAAAAAGGCAATGTACTCCTTACTGTTATCTTTCGTATTGATGCTAGTTAGTAGCTCGTTTCGATAGATGTATTTCCCTGGTTCTCCCTTTTCAAACTTGAAATATCCAATTCCGTACTTTGTTAAATGCCAGCCACTCTGACTCATTTTGTTGACCCATTGTTCTTCCTTTTCATAATCAATGAAGAATCGAATCTTTAACAATTTCTCAGTCATCAATGCCACCCCTTGTTATACGGTTACCATTTTCAAAAAGTTCCCTTAATCGTGTAATTTCAAAATTTAATACTTCTTTTCCTAAATTTGTAATGACATATTCTTTCTTCCGACCATCGTCATCTACTGGCTGAATCCATCCTTTGTCTAGCAAAGATTTCAGTGCCCCGTATATCGTTCCCGCACCGAGTTTAACTCGTCCGTTTGTTAGTTCTTCTGTCAACTGGATGATTCCATAACCATGTCGTGGTTCGTATAAAGAAAGCAAAATATAGTAAACACCTTCAGTTAGTGGCGCACAGGTTTGTGACATTTTGATTTCTCCTTTGAATTACATCTAAGTTACATCATGTGTTGTTATATCGTCAATCGATATAACGTTTCCCGATATATAATATATCAGCTGTCGATATATGCGTCAACTATTTTTCAATACAAAAATAAAAACTACCATCTCACGATTCGCATCATGAAATGATAGTTGGGAAAATTTTAATTATTTTATACTATTCGACACAATTAAAGTACATAGGGCAAGGAAATCACTTGTTGTCATCGATCCGTTGTTTAATCTGTCAATCCACACGTTGGTGAATACTTTTTCTTCTATGCCTTTTTCAATAATCTTTCTCATTCTTACCTCGTCTGTCAAAATATCTTCTATGTTATCTATCAAAGTTGGTGCAGTAAAATGTTGTTTTGTTAATGTATTTTTAATACCACTATTAATTTCATCGGACTCTGTCTTCTGATTATTCGGTTGAGGTTGTTCGTTTCTTCTAATTAGTGTATGGCCGGGTTTTACCTGCTGTATTAACTGATTTGCAATGGCAATACAAATATCCTCAAAATACTCTCGATATAATGCAACGTCTACTACAGAATTCACAAAACAAACCTCAATTAAGATAGCGGATTTATTCGTACTGTTTAAAAATGCTAAATTTGTACGCTTCTTCGCTCCGCGATTACGTAAACCACTTGCGTTCGCAATTGCTTTACTCATATTAGAAGCAAATCCTTTTAATCTGTCATTCATATAAAGGACTTCTGTACCAATTGCTGTTTCATGTCGACCGTTTGTAGAGTTAAAATGGACACTCACATCTAAGCTCCGTGTTGCTCTATTATGTTGAGTAATTAGATAATCTAAATTATCTGATCGATTTTTAGACGTATTATCTTCAATATGTGTAACACCGATTCCAGCATTATTCAGTAATTGAACAATCCGGTCAACTACTTTTCTCGCTTCAGTTACCTCATCAATAATATCTCTAGCACCTGAACCTGGTGAGAAATGACCCGGGCTAATCGCAATTAAACTCATTTTTACACCTCCTATTCAACATTCGAAATGATCTTTCTTCTGTATTAGTGAAGCATATATCTTAATCGCGACTCTAAATTATAGTACGTCTCAAAACTGCATTTACATAGGCGGATATAACAGTATTTAATGTACTATTAATGTTTGAGTTCATTTAACGATGCTATTCGTACATATGGCCTAATGATATATGATTCATAAATTAAATAGATTTAACTAGTGAAGTAAGAGATATATACTTAAAATTTTGCACAAAAAAGAGCTAATGTGAAAATTAGCTCTAAAGGTTATTTTAATTTCTTAATCATGTAAATGAGTAAAATGCTTAAAAGGACATAAATTAATAATACAATAAGGAATGTTAACAATCTTTCTTGGCTTGACCCATCTGCAAATAAAATCGGACCTAATCCAAAGAAGGTGATGCCGAGAAAGATAACGAAAAAGATGACATAGATGAACCACTTCATTGTTTTATCCTCCTCACTTTCTAGTGTATTGGAAAATCGACAAAGTGATACACTTGTTATTTAAAAGCTATTAGTCTCGAATTAACTTAAACGTCCCTGTCCCTTTTGCTAAAATATTGCCTTCTTCTGTATAAACAATCGCTTCGACAGTGGCGATTTTGTAACCAATTTGGAGCATTCGACCTTTGGCATAAATTGTGCCAGATTCAACGGGTGCTAGATAATTTAAAGACAAGTTAATGGTTGCACAACGAGTTTTTGATTTAGTTCGAACAGTCATGGATAGTACTTGGTCAATCATTGCAGCATGAATACCGCCATGTAATGTTTCATTTACATTTAATAGATTGTTGTGAATGTCTAATTTAATTATGACATCCTCTTCTTCAAACTTAACGATTTCAAAGCCAATAAATTGAAAAAACGGCATTTGTTCATAACTATGTCTTATATCTTGTAATGTTGCTTCCATAAGTATCCCCCCAAAAACTTTACACTTTTTGTAAATAGCATATATGAATACTTAAACGAAGACAACAATATTCTTGTTCTTTCGACAAACATTGATCCATTTTTAGGTCATCCTCAACATTTGTATAATACGAAACCAGGTACTTTAACTAACCCTATTACATGCCAAATGACTTATTCTCATCATAAATTACACAAATATAGGTATATATCTAACTTAGGCTACTAAATGTGAATATGTTAATTATGAAAACATTCTATTTTGAAGGAGGTTATCATTCATGTTTAGTAGAAGAAGATGCGGTCATGGAAGAAGACCAATTTGCTGCCCACCAAATGTATTGCCTACACAGTATGCACCTGCTCAAGTTTCACCGACTCAACAAGTCGTAAGAACAAATATTATGAATACAGTTGTACCACACATTCATCCAACAAATATTCATACGATCAACCGTCATATTACACACAATCAACACTACTTCCCGGTTACTCAAACATCTGAAGACCAATATTTTGAAAACAATAGGAATTGTGGAACTCCTGAAAACCCAAATCCAAATTGTTTCCCATTACGCAGAGGGTTTGGCTTTTAACGAGATGTAACAAAGTCACTATATGATAAGCCAATACAAAAAGGGCGACCCGAAACATGGGTCGTCCTACAATTTGGAGAAAACTACATATTTTTTAACTTTTCATATTCTAATTGTAGTTTTTCAATACGTTTTCTTCCTTCTTCACGGTTACGTATTGTTTCAGCTTGAATTTGCTTCGTTTCTTCTATACCCGCCATAATGGTTTGCCAAGTATTTTCAATTGTTTCTATTTTAATGCTTGGCTGCCCTGCTGCACGTGCAATATTTACGCTATTTTGACGTATATTTTCTGCGTTCTTTATGAGCATTTCATTTGTACGTTTGTCTAGTTCAACCATAGAATCAGAAACTAATTTTTGGCGTTTTAATGTAACTGCATGGATAATGCCTTGTTTAAAAATAGGAATCGTTGTAACGAATGCTGAATTGATTTTTGCAATAAGGTGGTTATTTCCTTGTTGCATTAATCGAATTTGTGGTGCTGATTGGAATGATACTTGTTGTGCCATTTCTAAATCATAACGACGTTGTTCTAATAGCTCAATTGCTCGTCGAAGAGACTCTAATTCCATAATAGCTTCTTGGTCACCCTCACTTGCCCTAGCTTCAAGTGTAGCAAGTTGTGGTCTTAAATTTTCAACTTTTATTTCAATTGCAGCTATATGTTCGCTTAAACTTTGGAAATATTGAAGATTTTGATCGTACATTTGTTCTAGTTCCATTGTGTTTTGTTTCATTTCAACTTCATATTTTGTAATTTCGTTGTAAACTGCATCAATTTCTTTATTCATAGTATCGTATTTAGATAATACTCGTTGCAGCTGTTCTTTACCTTTACTAAATAATTTTGAAATAAAACCCTTTTTCTCTTCTTTAAAATCTTTCGGATCAAACCGATCCATAATTTTATTTAAATTGTTAATAAGTGCACTCGATTTTTCTAGTTTACTTGTGCGAATAGTGGATAGCATTCGATCAGAGAATTTTGAAATTTGGGTAGCTGTATCTTTCCCGAATTCTAAAATCCCTATTTGGTTTTTTTCGTCTATCTTTTCAGCTAACATTTGTACTTGCGGTTCTTCTTTTAAAGCAAGTTGGCGCTTACGAATTTGGGACATTTCTTCCTGTGAAACAAGCGGCTGTGGTTGTGCTTGTACAGGCACTTGCGTCATTGTTTCTAATGTATTAGTTGTTGCGCTATTTTCCTCTTTTCTCGCATCTAAATCGTCAAATAGCGAATTCTTTACTTCAGACATGGTGTATCCTCCATTCAATTTCAAAAGTTCAATAGGGAAAATTATGGATAACTTTCTATATGAACATTTTATACTAAAAAGCTCTTATCAAAACATACGATTTTCAGGTGAAAAAGTTTCAACTAGAAATAGAGAAACCCCTGCTCATAGTAGCAAGGGTTATGTTTTAAAGGTATTACATTGCGTGACCAGAACCACCGTCAATGTTTATCGATGTACCCGTTACATAAGATGAAGCGTCAGAAGCTAAAAATGTTATGACATTTGCTGCTTCTTCCGTTTCACCGATTCGACCAAGCGGAATTGCTTTTCCTACTTCTTTTGAGTATTCCTCCCATGTAAGATTAGGCATATCTTTTTGCCATCGATTTTCAATTTGTCGACTACGAATTAACCCAATACAAACAGCGTTCACCCGTATGTTGTATTTCCCTAAATCCTTACTCATTGCCTTTGTTAAGGCTAGTCCCGCTGAACGGCTTACTGTTGTTGGTAAGCTAGAAGCCGGTGGTGTTTTACCTAATACCGCTGAAAGGTTAACAATCGAGCCACCATTTTGTTCTTTTAAATATGGAAGGGCATATTTAGAGCAATTGATTGCTCCAAATAATTTTAAGTCTAAATCCGTTCGCCATAATTCTGTATCAACATCTTCAAACGAATTTGCTGAAGAAGTACCAGCATTATTGACTAATATATTTAATTTCCCATATTGGTTTACAGTCTCTTCGATTAAACGCTTACAATCTTCTTCTTTTGATACATCTGCAGAAACAGTCAAAACTTCATCCCCTGTTTGTTCTTTAATGAACGCTTTTGCTTCAGCTAACGATTCTTCGCTTCTTGCAGCAATTGCAACTTTTACCCCCTCTTTTACTAGTTGTAAAGCTGTATACAATCCAATTCCTTTACTCGCTCCTGTAATAATGGCTACTTTCCCTTTTAACCCTAATTCCATCTTCCCAATCTCCTTTACATTCAAACTACTATTATTATAAAGGATATAGATAGAATTGTGGGAAAAATTAGACTATTTATTCAAATTTAGTTTGAGAGTTTTGTGTATGATTTTCATTAAAAAAAGGATTCTAAAGATATCTCTAGAATCCTTTTAAACGTTAATCGACTCTATCAATTAGCATCTGTTTTGGTAATGTGCACCAATAATAATTAATAGGATAAACATTACCACTAATAATGCAAAGTTATTAATTCTTGAACCACCATATCCTCCACCGCCACCACAGCAGTGATCGTATGCGCCACCTACGTTACCGTATCCCATGCAAATTCCTCCTTTTAATGATTTAATTTAATTTATGCTAATAAGGAAGTGTCGTAATGGACATTCGTTTAGTTTTATATGGAATTCTTCACGAAAACCATTACTACTGTATTGAATGCAATGAATACGTCTTGAAACATGACAATGGCATAGATTTACTTAAAATTTTATAAATATAATATTATTCTTCAATAGAAAATTCAAAAGCTTTATCAAACAAAAATTGGCCTTCTCGATACGTTCTTTCGACAAAAGTAATTTGATGTTGCCAATCAAATAACACAACTGTAGACGAACGTGTACCGTAATGAGGCATTTGAATAAACATGGACGATAATTCACGTTCTAAATTTAATCCAACACCTGTATTAGGTAATTCATCGTCACTTGCTTTTGTACGATCAGACAGAATGTGAAATAAATCATTTATGTTGAAATGGTTTTCATTTGCTTCTACATAATTTCGAAGTCTAGATCGTCCTTTTTCCACCTTTGGCCAAGGGGTATTTAAAGATGAATTACTAAGGCTATATGTACCTGGAACTAATTGATTGAACTCAGTCAGAATATTGTTATAGTGATACAGTTCGTCACCATTTCCAACGATGACATTATAGCCACCATACAATTTTCGATTATGAGCTAGTTGTTTAATAAAATCTGACGGATGAACATCATTTTCTAAAAAAGATTTGACAATTTCACCCCGAGACATAGGTGCAGAAGGTAAAGTTGGATCACGGAAATTCGTTAGTGCTGCAAATTTCCCTTGTTTTGATACACCAAGCCATGTACCCATTTCTTTTAAATCTCTTCCCGCCAATATATTTGGTTGATCTTCCCAATAATGCGCTGCTTTTGTCGGTCTGCTATATTCCTCATCGCGATTTGCGACAATGACTAATTTATATTTTGGATGTTCTTGAAAGTGTAGGTTAATTAAGCACATAGAATATCTCCTCAGTTTTTTGGTTTTTACCTATTATTCAATTTCTTTAAAATTTCTTTAAGTAATTGATTGCTTACTCTTAAACTTGAAACAACTCGTATCATAAACCAAATGATCATTAATGTCGGAATAATGAAACGAAAAATAAAAGAATTGGAAATGTAATATCCATCCTGTTCCCCTTTGAAAAAGAATGATTTATATATTCTATGACAATCTATTTCTTTTATTTTTCATAATTTTCTTCAAAAATGCAAAGCTTTTTAATTGATGACATGTTGTGTAATAATTCGTGTGGATTTAGAGTTTCAAATTATGCTTGAGTGTATGGTGCTGTTTGGTTGAGACGTGGAGTGGTTAGTTATGGAGCGAAAAATACAGCTTACATGTTCATATAAAAACAATCATGAGTTTTTCACACCCAACCCTGGCATGAAAATAAGTACCTTCGGTTCATAATGGTAATGACACAAACAGGATGTAAGACGTGGGTTTTTTTGGTGGCGTTGACCCTGTAATAAAAACTGTTTGAGTGAATTTGGTGTTCAACCCTTTGTTAGCTCCGCTTGTTAGAAGGATGACTACGTACAGAAAAATGCTTATATTCAAATTCACTCACTGTTTGTGATCTTCATGTATCGGAGTGATTTAATGGAGGTATTTATTGAGAAGTGTGCAGGTTTAGATGTACATTCAGAAACAATTGTAGCCTGTGTTATTAAGGGGAATCGTGAGGACGATCTGTATACAGAAATCGAGACATTTCCAACACTCACAAAAGATTTGTTTCGACTTTTAAAATGGTTAGAGGGGCATGAAGTTACACACATTGCAATGGAAAGTACGGGTGTGTATTGGAAACCTGTTTTTAACATTTTAGAGGATTTCTTTGATATCACTTTAGCGAATGCACAGCGGATTAAAAATGTACCTGGAAGAAAAACTGATGTTTCAGATGCAGAATGGATAGCGAAGCTATTACGTCATGGTTTGATTGAAAAGAGCTTTGTTCCTCCTCTAGATATTCGTGAACTAAGAGATTTAACAAGACTGCGTAAAAAGTGGATTAGTCACTTAGTTTCAGAGAAGAATCGAATACAAAAGGTATTAGAAAGTTCAAATGTTAAACTAAGTACAGTTATCTCAGATGTATTCGGTGTATCTGGTCGAAAACTATTAAATCGATTAATTGAACAAGGCTATGTCGATGAAGTAGATGTGGAAAAAGATATTCATGGAAAGTTGATTCCAAAAAAACAACGGATTACAGATTCTCTATTTGGAACAATTAATGAACATCAAATCTTCCTAATTCGTCAATCTTGGCAACATATTCAATACTTAGAAACTTTAATTTCAGAAATTGAAGAACGGATAGATCAACTCCTGCAAAATTATCAAGAAGAGCTACAGCTGTTAATCACCATACCAGGAATAAGTAAAGATACTGCGGCTGTGATTATTGCAGAAATCGGAGTAGATATGGGACAGTTCCCGACATCTCAACATCTTGCATCATGGGCTGGCGTTTCGCCTGGTAATCACGAAAGTGCTGGGAAAAGAAAGAGTACACGTACAGTGAAAGGAAATCCTCATATTAAATCCGCCTTGTGTGAGGCAGCTTGGGCTGTATCTAGAAGTCGAAATCGATGGCTAGCAAACAAATATTGGTCACTCGCCTCGCGAAGAGGAAAGAAAAAAGCACTCGTTGCGATCTCGCATCGAATGCTTCGGGCTATTTACTCCATGTTAATGAACAAGGAGCCATACAAAGAACCCCAATTAGTTTAATATAACCATAACCAAATAATTTTATACAAAGTTACCTCGGAACAGGTAGCTCTGCTTTCTTATTGGCTTTTTTAGGTCACTTTCAGAATTACCCAATACAAATAGTATTATTCAAAGACCGAAGGTTTGATTTATTTTCACAGAAAAAAACTGTTGTCGCACGAGGCAACAACAGTTTTACTATGATAATTAGAATCCACCCATCATTTCTTCCACTTCTTGAGCATTACCGAGTACTGCTTCCATTAAGTTAGCATCAGAAATGATTTTAAAATTACCTTCGCCATCTGTTGTAAGATTTAACGTAACATCACGAGTTACGGTCTCAACATCATCAGCAGTAAGAGTATTGACTAGGATTTCATTTGATTTTTCTTCCATTTGAGCATTATATTCTTCTTCTGAACTACCTTCTGTCATCGCTAACTCGAATGCCATTGAGAAGATTTCTTCCATAGCTGAACCAATTGCAGCTGCAAAGTCAATTGATGTAATGTTAACTGTTACTTCAGCTGTATTTTCATCAATTACATTTTCCTCAGGTGTTTTAAACTCATATTTATTGCTAATCCCTTTAATAAGGGCTTGAGTTGCTTCATCATCTGTTTCTCCTTCATTAATGCTAGCGAAGTCGAATTCCTCAGAAACATTTTCTGAATGTACATATGTTCCAGCTTTTTCTAGATCCCCATCTTTAACTGCTGTTAAAAATGCTGTTACAACATCAGCTGGTTTTGCTGCTTCTTGTCCACCACATGCAGTTAATACTAATGCAGTAAGTCCAAGAGTAAATAGACTAATAAACTTTTTCATCATAATCCTCCAATAGTAAATATCATAAAAGTTCTTCATAAGTGTAACATAAATAGTATACAAACATATCAACAATTTTTCCTTTTGTAGTTAAAAAATGTAAAAAGGAAGAAATGAAACACTTCTTCCTATTATGTGTAAATATTTTGAAACTAATCATCATAAGAAAACGTTGTTCGGAATTGCGTATGTATCTTCATACGAAAATGCCTAGTTCGTTATGTTAACAACTGTGGTAAAGTTATATTCGTTTTGCCAATTCTTCAATATCATCAGCGACTTCAGTGAGATGATGAATGGTTTTAGAAATTTCTTCAATGGCTACGGATTGACTTTGGGAAATATCGACTGATTTATTAATGATCGATTCAACTTGTTGAACCCTCTCCTTTAAACTATCCATCAATTCTTTAATTTCATTTACTGATTGTGCACTTTGATCAGCTAATTTTGTAATCTCTTTTGCGACTACACTAAACCCACGACCGTATTCCCCACTGCGGGCCGCTTCAATACCAGCATTAAAACCTAATATTCTTGTATTTTTCGCAACGTTATTAATCATGTCTAATATTCTCGTAGAATTGTCGACTTGTTTTGTCATTTCCGCTTGTGCTTCGGCTAAGTACTTCATGTTCGAATGAAAATCTTGACTAGTCGAACTCAATTCAACTGTTGAATCTGAAATTTCCTCTGAAGATGTAGCAAATTGTTCTGCAACTTGTTTTAATTGATGATGATTATTTAAATTACTTGCTATTGCTATTGTTCCAACAACTTTTCGATTGTGATCAACAATAGGTGCAAAGATTGCCTTAATGGCGATACCAAAGATTTCTTCTGGAATATTGATGATTTCACGTTCACCGGTACGTATCACTTTTGCCATAGGTTCGTTCGGTTCAATTATTTTCCCAATTGGTATATTGAATGTAAAATCTTTGGAATGAATATGTTCTACAATTTTTTCACGATCAGATATAGTAATAGCGATATCATGTTGAAATAGTTTCTTTATCGTTGGTGCAAATGCAATCGTTAGTTTTACAGTTTCATGTAAATTTTCTTGTACAGTCGTCATGTTAAATCCTCCTAGTGATGTACCTTTTAATTAATTATAGCATCTAATTGTGCTATCAATTGTTATTTTTTGTTCATGATTTTTGGTTATATTGATCTTCCAAAAAATATAATCGGTATATAAGGGTCTGGATATTTTTTGAACGTTACTCTAAGCATAAAAAAGGAATAGCACTTAGGCTATTCCTTTTTGCATTTTTTTATTTTGAACAAAATTAAGAACAAAGATTACTAGAACAACGAGAGCCCCAATTATATCTGTAATCGGTTCTGGTATAAGCATCATTAGTGCCCCAGCACCTAAAATGAATCGTAGAATCGGGTTAATGTGTCCTACAAAGTAGCCCTCTAACGCAGCTCCAATTCCTATCACCCCGACTAACGAAGTAATGGCAACTATCACTATATCAAGTACTGGAGCTATAGGGAAATCTACCGCATTCATTGCCAGACCTGATGGATCAATTAATAATAATGCTGGATTATATACAAATATATAAGGGACAATGAATCCGGCTAATGCTAAACGAACTGATGCAAAGCCTGTTTTCATTGGATCTCCACCTGAAAGTCCTGCAGCTGCAAAAGATGCAAGTGCAACTGGCGGTGTAATATTTGCGAATATACCGAAATAGAATACGAACATATGTGCAACTAAAATAGGAACACCAAATTCTGCAAGAGTTGGCGCAACCATTGTCGCTGTAATAATATAGGCTGGGATGGATGGTAACCCCATTCCTAAAATAATTGACGCAATCATTGTTAAGAATAACGTTAGGAATAATGATCCTGAACCTAAGTGTGTAATGGCACTAGTTAAAGTAGAACCGAAACTTGTTAGGTTTACTACACCAATAATAATTCCTACTACACCACAGGCAACAATTGTTGATAATGATTGTCTTGCTCCATCTTCAAGTGCAGCGAAAATATCTTTAATATTCATTCTAGTATTCTTTTTAAATGCTGCAACAATAATCGTTAAGACAATTGTATAAATAGCAGAGAACGCAACCGGAACCCCTGAACCTAAGAAGAAAATAAGACCGATTAATGGTATTAATAAATGTCCGCCTTCTTTAAATACTTCTTTCACTCTAGGTAGATCTGGTTTTGGAATTCCTTTTAAATTTGAGCGACCAGCACGGAAGTGAACCTGCATAATGACTCCTAAGAAGTATAAAATTGCTGGTAAAACAGCACCAAGCGCAATTGTTCCATAAGAAATACCTGTTGTCTCAGCCATAATAAAGGCACTAGCACCCATTACAGGAGGTAATATTTGCCCACCGATAGAAGCACTAGATTCTACCGCACCGGCAAAATTCTTATCATAACCAATTTTTTTCATTAGAGGAATAGTAAATGCACCAGTTCCTACTACGTTCGCTACAGCAGAACCATTAATACTTCCCATGAAAGCACTTGAAATAACAGCAACTTTTGCCGGCCCACCTTGTTGATGACCTGCTAAAGCGAGTGCTAAATCATTAAAGAATTTACCCATCCCTGATTTAGCTAAAAATGCACCAAATAAAATAAATAGGAAGATAAATTGTACAGAAGCACCGATTGCAGTTGAGAATAGTCCTTCTGTTTTTAAATAAAGTTGACCAAATATATCACCTAAATCAAATTGACGAGTCATGAGCATATTTGGTAGCCATGAAGCATGACTAAAGAATGGATATGACAAGAAGACTAGTGCAAGAATTGGTAATATCCAACCTGTCACCCTTCTAGCACTTTCAAATACTAAAATAACCGTTACAATTGCAACGATAATATCAACCGTATTTGGAATACCTCCACGTTCTGTCATAATCGCTTGATATTCTACGAATAGATACCCGCAGGATAGAAGACAAAGTCCAAATAGAATCCAATCATAAAATGGTATCTTCGAACGGTCCTGTTTCTTATAAGTTGGATAGATTAAAAAAACAAGTGCTAAAGCAATTAGTAAATGAACCGCCCTTTGCAATAAAGTCGGTATTGGATTATAAGTTGTGTAGATATGGAAAAAAGAAAATAATATTCCGAATACAGCAATCATTAATACAATCAATTTGTTATTTACTTTACGGACATTTGAATCGGTATCGTATTTTTCTAATACTTTTTGAACGTTTTCTTCTGAAATTTCTTCTACAAGAACCTTTTTTGTCTCAGTTTCATTTATGACACTCATAACTTCCCTCCTACTAAAAGTTGCCAAAGATTAATTGATTCATTAGTGATATGTACGAATGAATAATCACTTCCCATATGATAGATCGGGATTTCGCGATCCTTCGTTATTACCGTTGTTTGTACATTTTCGGATATTGTCAAATTTAGCTCATGATATTGAAGGTCAATATCCATTCTTACAAAACCATTCACTAACTCTGTACTTTTAGCATCACTTGGTACACCTGCACCAAAGGTTTTAAAATAAGTTTCTGTTAAAAGGAGATCCTCTCCGTTTTTTACATACGTTTCAATCCATTCTTCTTTTTCAACAGAATGAATCCATCTTAGTTGAAATGAATCTCCCAACAAATAGTATGTATGGTCTTCAAATTGAAAGGAAAAAACGGGAACTTTTTCAAAAAAGATGGTAAGGAGTATAAGAATACTAATACTCCAAAACCATCTTCGGTTTTTATTGTTCATCGAAATAGCGTTGTGCTCCTGGATGTACAGGGGCAATGAATCCCTCTTGTGCATCTAAAGCTGGTATTTCAGTAGCAGCTTGGTGAGAGTTCACTAACTTATCTTGACTTTCAAAGAATTTTTTTGTTAATTCGTAAACATCATTTTCGCTCATATCACTACGAACAACTAATGCGTTTGGAACAGCCGCTGTTTGGATTGGCTCTTCATTACCATATGTTCCTGCAGGTACTTCATATGAAATAAAGTATGGTGCATCTTTTGCAATTTCTTCAATGTTAGCAGGATCGATGGATACTAAACTAATCCCAAGCGTTTCAGAAAGTTCTAAAACAGATGCGTTTGGTAGACCACTTGTTAAGAATGCAGCATCAATTGTTCCTGCATTTAAACCATCCGCCGCTTCTGCATAGCCTAAATAGTCAACTTGTAAATCATCATAAGTAATGCCGTGACCAGCTAGTAATGTACGTGCGTTTACTTCAACACCAGAGTTTTGGTCACCCACAGCTACACGTTTACCAACTAAATCTTCAATTGTTTTAATTCCTGAATCTTCTTTAGTAATGATTTGAACTACGTTTGGATATAAAGTAGCAACTTGAGAAACATTTTTTACAGGTTCTTTGAAACTCACTTCACCCGCTAAAGCTTGTGATAAAGCATCACTCATCACAAATGCCATTTCAATTTTCCCTTGTTCCATCAAGTTAATGTTTTCTACTGAGGCACCAGTAGTTTGTGTTCTTGAGTTTACTCCAAAATCAGTCGTATAAATATCTGCTAGAGTTGTCCCAAGAATGTTATATGGACCAGAAGCTCCACCTGTCCCAATTGTTACGATATTTGATTCAATACCTCCAGTTGTTGCTTCTGTTGAAGTACCAGCTTCATTTGATGAACTGTTTTCGGCAGGTGCTTGCGAATCATTACACCCGACTAAAAATGCTGCTAAAGCTAAAGATGAAAATAAAATCGATTTTTTCATATACATCCCCCTTGTTGATCGTAGAAACCGCTTTCAGTTCCCTAAAAATAGAATATTCGAAAAAATTCCTTATACTAAGATAGATTTATTATCTCGTAATCTACGAAAGAATTTTTTGAATTAACTAAAATGTAAGATAATTGGAGAGAAAAATCAATAGAAAATGTATAATATTTTAATAATATTTAAAAAAATCATATAATTTGATAATATTTTTTTTGAACTTCTGCTGTTAGAGTTCGCTTCAATTCTCATTTTTCCATACTATCACCGTTCTAGTACGCGTTATCTTATTGCTTCCTCACTTTCCTTGGATAACAATGTAATAATTAGCATGTCATTTTTGTAAAATAAAATATTGCATAAGAAAACGCTATCTTATCGATAGCGTTTTAATTTGTCTTAATATGCACGACCAAACCAAACTGTGTGGTTTGATTCTTTACCACAGTTAATACAAGTAGTTTTCTTTGTAGGAGGATTAAACGGTATGTTACGTGTTGTGAATTTTGTTTCTTCTTTTACATGTTCCTCACAAGCATCATCTCCACACCAACCAGCTAGGATCCAACCAGGGATTGTCCCGTTTTTCTCAGAATCTGCCAAATGTTGCTGTAATTGCTCAAGAGAATCTACATGAGTGTGTGAGTTTGCATCACGGAAAGCTTTGGCTTTATCGTATAATCGAGTTTGCATTGTTTCTAATTCCGTTTCGATTGCTGCAACTACATTTTCTAGTTCAACTGTTACCTTCTCAGCTTCATCACGAGCTTTTAATAAAACCTGATTGTTTTCTAAATCACGTGGTCCAAGTTCGATACGAACAGGTACACCTTTTAGTTCCCATTCATTAAATTTGAAACCTGGAGATTGATCTGAATCGTCAAGGCGAACACGGATTCCTTTTGCTTTTAAAGCTGCAAAGATTTCATCTAACTTTTCAATAATTGCAGGGTTCTTTTTCCAAGGACCAACTGGTATTAATACTACTTGTGTTGGTGCGATTTTTGGAGGTAAAACAAGCCCTTGCTCATCACCATGAACCATAATGACAGAACCGATTAAACGAGTTGAAGTTCCCCAAGATGTTGTATGCACATGAACGTGTTTATTTTCACGATTTAAGTACTTAATGTCGAATGCTTCGGCGAATTTTGTACCTAAATAGTGTGACGTACCGGCTTGAACAGCTTTCCCGTCTTTCATCATCGCTTCAATTGAATACGTATCAACTGCACCAGCGAAACGTTCTGAAGGTGTTTTTTGTCCATCGTAAACAGGAATGGCTAGTAACCCTTCTACTACTTCTTTATAGATGTTTAACATTTGCATTGTTTCATTACGAGCATCTTCTTCATTTTCATGCGCAGTGTGTCCTTCTTGCCATAAGAACTCAGACGTACGAATGAATGGTAATGTTTTCTTTTCCCAGCGGAATACGTTAGCCCATTGGTTGATTAGCACTGGAAGATCACGGTATGATTTAACCCAGTTTGAATATAAGTGACCGATCATTGTTTCAGATGTAGGACGAAGAGCAAGTCTCTCTTCTAATTGTTCACCAGCAGCTTCAGTAACCCATGGTAATTCAGGAGAAAAACCTTCGATATGATCTTTTTCTTTTTGGAAAAATGATTCTGGAATTAACATTGGGAAGTATGCGTTGCGGTGACCAGTTTCTTTAAAACGACGGTCCATTTCGGATTGAATGTGTTCCCATAGTTCGTAACCATCTGGTTTGAATGCGATACAACCGCGGACTGGCGTGTAATCCATTAAATCTGCTTTTTGAATTGTGTCAATGTACCATTTTGAAAAATCGTTTGTTTGCTGTGACATGTAATTATTTCCTCCTTTTTTTCTCATGAAAAAAGCGCATAAAGCATCCTGTTGAAAGGACGTCTTTTGCGCATGATAGACGTGGTACCACCTTAGTTTAGTTAAAACAACAGAATGTTATTTCAACCCTCTAAACGTTTTGTAACGAGTACGTGCTCGGTAAGTTTAGCTTACATCTCCGTGGTAGGTTTCAATAAGAAGCGGTGATATAGCTCTCAGCAACTGCTATACTTTCTGTTTCACAATTCTTATTTACTTGATCACATCATAGATTCCATATTTCTAATATAATGTATCAAATTTACGAAATAAATACAATTCTTACCTTGAAAAATATTGTTTGATATTGGGGATTAGCTAAAGGTTTTACAACATTTCCATTTTTTATTTGTCTAAGAGGTTGCTTCACCTGGATACTTCTTTATGGATTTCTAGTTGTTTTGTCGTCTAGATGGCTTCTCGCAGACATTTTTACAGGATTTTTTACTTGTTTTGTCCATGAGGCTGGTTCTCGCGGACAAATCAACCGGATTTCATACTTCAATTGTCCTTGAGACCGCTTCTCAAGGACATTTCATCCAAATTTTATGCTTCAATTGTCCTCGAGACTGCTTCTCACGGACAATTCAACCGGATTTCATACTTCAATCGTCCTTGAGACTGCTTCTCGAGGACATTTCCACTGGATTTTTTGCACGTTTTGTTCTCGAGACCGCTTCTCAAGGACAATTCAACCGGATTTCATACTTCAATTGTCCTTGAGGCTGGTTCTCACGGACATTTTCACTGGATTTTTTGCTCGTTTTGTCTTTGAGACGGTTTCTCGAAGACGTTTCATCCAGATTTTATGCTTTAATTGTCCTTGAGACTGCTTCTCACGGACATTTTCACTGGATTTTTTGCTCGTTTTGTCTTTGAGACGATAATGTCCGTATAATTGTGTAAAAAGAAAAAGAGTCTTTTTATTCTCTCTTTGATACAATGTTTTCAGCGACGATAAACATGAAAAGAGGAATAAAAATGACTCAATTACATCTTAACCTAGATATGGACTTATTAAAAGATTCGGTTTTAAATTCTGACCTGAACACAGTTGTTAAATCTGCTTTAGTACTAGTTTTAAATGAGTTTATGGAAAAGGAAAGAGACGAGTATTTACAGGCAGCGGCTTATGAACGATCCAACGAAAGAATCGACTATCGTAACGGCTACTACGAACGTGAGATTGTCATGAGTGTTGGAAAGTTAACATTAAAAGTCCCTAGAACTCGTAACGGTGAATTTTCTACTAGTGTATTTGAAAAATATGCTCGACACGATCAAGCATTAATCTTATCAATGATAGAAATGGTTGTGAATGGTGTCTCTACGAGAAAAGTCACGCAAATTGTGGAACAACTTTGTGGAGAAACGGTATCGAAATCACTAGTATCTTCTTTGACTCAAAAATTAGATCCGATTATTAACACCTGGGCTAACAGACCTTTAAATACTGTTTACTATCCTTATATTTTTCTAGATGCTATGTATATTAAAGTGCGTGAACATCACCAAGTTGTATCCAAGGCTGTCTATATTGCTACAGCTATTACAGAAGAGAATAAACGTGAAATTCTTGGTTTAAGTGTGGACCATGTGGAAAGTTATGAGAGCTGGAGTCGATTTCTCCAACACTTAAAATCCCGAGGAATTCAATCACCGAAGTTAGTTATATCTGATGCTCACCAAGGCTTACGAAAAGCTATTCAGCGTGAATTTATTGGAACTGTATGGCAAAGATGTAACGTTCATTTTAAACGTAATATTATTGAAAAGCTGCCGAAAAAGGATTCAGGAGATTTTCGTCTCATGATAAAACGTATTTTTGATGCAGTTACTCTTGAAGATATGCGTAATTTCAAAGACGAATTAATGGTTAAGTATGCAGAAGATCGGAAATTTGAAAAAGCACTTCAAGTTTTGGATGAAGGTTTCGAAGATACCATTCAATATATGAGTTTTCCGAAAGAAATACGTGTCAATATTAGAAGCACCAATTCTCTAGAACGTTTGAATCAAGAAGTGCGTAGAAGAGAGAACGTAATCCGTATCTTTCCTAACACCCAATCTGCCTTTAGATTAGTTGGTGCCGTATTAATGCATTATCAAGATAACGATTATTCGAAAAGAAAAGGACTTTCTAAATAGTAGATTGGTTATATTTTCAACCTCAACTCCCACTTATGGAGTATCCCACATTCAGTAAAGGCTATCAAAGTGAAAAGAGCCTTTGACAGCCTTTACTGAATGTGGAGTGATTAGCCCATGGGAGTTAAGGCTGAAAAATGGAATGAGGGTCAATTCATATGCCCCAAATTAACTACTAAACAATAGTTGAAAACATTCGTATTGAATTTTACACAATAATTAGGACTTGACTTTTGAGACTTTTGAGACGGTTTCTCGAAGACATTTCATCCAGATTTTATGCCTTAATTGTCCTTGAGTCCGCTTCTCATAGACATTTTCACTGAATTTATTGCTCGTTTTGTCTTTGAGACCGTTTCTCGCAGACATTTCATCCAAATTTTATGCTTCAATTGTCCTCGAGACCGCTTCTCAAAGACATTTTCACTAGATTTATTGCTTGTTTTGTCCTCGAGACTGCTTCTCAACAACATTACAACCGTATTTCATGCTTCAATTGTTCGCGAGACCGCTTCTCACGGACATTTCTTCTGCATTCTTCCTTCGTTTTGTACATTACAGTAAATTTGCTAAGTTGCACCTAATGATCACCTATTGTAATTCACAATTCTGATCTAGTTCCACCCACTGAATAATACTGTACGCATCCATAATTTAAAACTCATATTGACTCATTACTCGTGCACAATAATAAAAAAGAAAAGAGGCTTTGAGCTATGAAAAAATTGTTGGCTATATTGATTATTGCTGCAGCGTTTTTTGCAATCACAGCCTTTACACCAATTAATATGAACACCACTAACCCAGTTATTCAAGAACATACAGGTTCTGAAAATCATGTTCAAGATAAGCCAATTCCCGCATACGCGAAATGGGGGTTAATGGCCATGCAAGAAACAATGAAAAAATATCCTAATGCAGCCATAACAGATTATCTGCATATCGGTCGTGACGTTGGAGCAACAACATCTACAGAAAAATTTAAGCTCATATTACAAGAAAAAGAACGGGAATTTGGTTTACTCGTCAACTTAGAATTTGATAATACATCGGAACAATTAATTGAAATTACATTTACCGAAACGACGCCTTGACCAATATAATCGACAAATTGTAGTAAACATATACAAGAAAATCATAGTTGCCTATTCTTCAAGGAAATGCTATCCGTTACAAACTCACCCAAACATAATAAACCTCCGCTACATCATAATAGCGGAGGTGTCTATTTAATTTAAAGAGTCGATATAGTTTACACGATCTGCCTCAAGTAATGGATCCATACTGTAATAAGCTAAAGCAAAACCGGCTTCATTTTCGATAAATAATGCATGGTAAATCGTAGGATCTGTCCCTATATATTGTTGCATTTCCTCAGGCCACTCTGTAAACGGTACATCGACATAGACAGAAAAATCATACGGCTCCCCATTTTGCATTTCATATTCATATGCATGGAAAGCACGATTTTGCAATTCTACATAATATATGGGTTGATCGTCCATTTGTTCAATGGAAAGGATTGTAGGTTGGAAGTAATCTAACGTTCCAGCAAAATCGGCTGAAACAAGGTAAACAAAATCGCCATCAAAGTAAATCATTGGCACTTCTTCTTCATTTGAATTGCGATATTTCTCAAAGTCGATTGTGAAACCATGATATTTACTGATTGCTTGATTTAAATCATCTGGAGAGTACCATTCATAAAATCCGTTCAACACGTCTCCTTGGCCAAGCATTGGTACCTCATCTGGAAAACTTCGTGCAATATTAAGGATTAAATTATGCTCAACGTTTGAATCATTATAAACAACTCCCATCGTTTCTCTTAAAAATTGTAATGAATTGAGTCGTTCAACAATATTGGATTGGAGCTCTAGAAAAACTTCAGATGGGCCACTACTTGCAGGCTCAGTTTGCGCCTCTTGTTCCCTTATCGCCTCTTCTTGTTGCTTATTTCCATCATTTTCAGTTCCCTTTGTTTCTTCTGATTGAGCTAGTTCACCTTGAGTTTGAGGTTCCGCTTCTTGACTACAGGCACTTAGTACAAGGGTTGAGGCAAACAAATAAATGAATTTCTTCATTGTGAATCTCCTTTTATGATTTTTTTATACTACCAAGTTCCTTTGCCAAGATAGAACGACGAAACCCTTTTTGGCGTACGAACTCTTTCATTTCACTAATAGACATATAGGATAAACGAATATGAAAATAGTTAATATGCTCAATACATGCGAAAGCAAAAACAAATAAATACCAATACCGATTTACTGCATCATTAACAAATAATGCAATACCAACAACTATTCCTATCATAATGAATAGGCAGTTAATGATTTTAAACCATCTATACATATGCAAATAACTGTCTTTTAAGTTACGAAAATCTTTTCTTCTTCCTTGTCTCCATTTCAAATACCAATATAGACTTCCTTGAAGTAAAATGAATTCTAGTAAACAAAAAGAAAATATAGATGAAATCGGCGAAAGATACGGAACTGTCCACTCAACCTGTTGTATGTAAAAAACATATAGAATGGCGAACAGCATTGTTGAAGTAAGTTCACCTGTAAATAAATTCAATAATTTTTTCTGCACTCTTCTATACATAGTTCCTACTTTCTGTAAGCTATCAACCATGTACATTGAACGATTTTTTTGGCACACCTAAGCATAGACCTGCGTACTGAGCGTCCATCGTAAAACCAATATACTGGCTAGTAAACCCACGTTTAACAAACTGAAGTTACTCTCTATTTATTATTTAATTCTCTTCTCATTAGTACTACGTTTTCTTCATGGCTAAAATTTAACTCTCTCCAATATTGATATTGGCTAATTAAATCTGCATGCTCTCCATTAGAAGAGAGGGCGCGTCTTAGTTCTTGAATATATTTCGCTGACTCATCTGTTCGCTTCACAATTTCATCTTTACTTAATGTATAGTTCCCATGACCTGGGATTAACATATTCACTTTATGGTTTTTCAAAATGTTCGAAACCTTTTTAAGTGTTAGTTCATAGTGATAGCTATTATCATATATGAACGGAAATTCAATGTCTGATAAATAATCACCTGCAATAAAAATGCCATATGGCTCAATGACAGTAAATATACCATCCTTTGTATGTCCTGGTGCTGAGTAAAACGTCATGGTCGTACTACCAATTTTTGATACATGCCTCTCCTTACTAATTGGGATGTTTACTTTCGGAAACGTAATTTCGTAATTTCTGTCCAGATAGTATTTATCATCAAACGTTTTCATTTGCTCAACAATTTGATGGGAATCTAACGTTTGAAATAATTGACTAGCAATAACTGTCGTATCTTGAAAAGCCCCGTATCCAATCAGATGATCCCAATCCGAGTGTGTAAGGACTAAATAAACTGGCAGACGTCCTCGTATTTTACTAACATGTGCACGAATTTCTTCAACTTCACTAGGAAGTAAATTGGGGTCCACTACAATGATACAGTCTTTTGTTTTTACGACAGTTGATGTTGTTTTATATAATGCACTTTCAAAAATGGTAAGCTGATCATTCTGAAATTGTATCAAACACGCACCCTCTTCTCTTGTTGTGATGTTTAGATTTCCTCTTTATATATATATTACCAAATTAAGTATTTCATTTTCATGTTTTTTACAGAATAAAGGCCTTTAGCTAATATCTCGAGATAATTCTCGACTAGCATTCATTTGTTCATCCTTTTTGTTGAAATTTGTATGTACAATTGAGGGATTGTTAAAATGGGGACAGTGGTCTAGTGACCGGAGATTTTTTGATATTTTTGAAACTTACTGGATTTGACAATCGTTTATAGGGTGCTTAGGGGGTGACGATGATTAATAGAGAGATAGAATGGATTTTTGATGAACACGCAGAACATTTATTACAGCTTGCTTATTTTTATACGAAAGATCGTTATAGCGCTGAAGATATCGTGCAGGAAGTGTTTATAAAATTTATGAGTAGTGATTATGAAGAACGCGGGAATATAAGGGCTTTTTTATCGAGAATGACGATTAATAAATGCAAGGATTATTTTAAAAGCTGGGCCTATAAAAAGATTCAACTAAAAGAAACGTGGTCGAATGTCGTTTCAAGAAAAAAGAAAGATTCGATTTTAGTAGCAGATGAACGGAATCAAATAGGAAGCGCAGTTTTAGATTTACCTCTTGAATATCGAGAACCGGTTATTTTGTTTTATTTTCAGGAAATGAGTGTTATTGACATAGCTGTGACATTAGAGGTTCCTGAAAATACGATTAAGACACGATTGAGACGTGCGCGGGAAAAATTAAAACCCCTTTTACAGGAAGAAGAATGGGAGGTGTTAGTCCATGAATGAAATTAAGAAAAGCTTACTGGAAGTAGCAGGCGATATGAGTGAAAATAAAAACCGGATACGACGCAAATTATATGAACATCAAAATAGAAAAACAGATTTGAAGCGCAATGTTTGGGCTGGAATTGTTGCTTTTGCTATGATTGCCATAATGTTTGTGGTTACTTCCCTCTTAATGAAAGAACAACAACAGATAACACAGGGTACTCCTTTTGACGATAAACAGTTTGAATTTGCTATTATTGTTGATCAAATGTTTGGGTTTGATATGAGTGATGAAACTCGACAAGAATTTGTTTTCGATGAGTATGAGCGTGATCTAGCTATATACGCATATGCCCTATCACTTGGATATGAAATTACTGAGGCAGAAATTGAAGAAAGATATCAAAAACAAATTTCTATGATGTTTGGAAATGAAGATGTAAAACAGACTTATCTCGAAAAATTCGCAGAAGTTAATATAACACAAGCAGAATATGAAGAATACTTGTATAAGCTCCTTCCTTCGCGCGTAGCATTAGATAAATTACGTACGCATTACATGGATTTGTATCCGAAAATAAGCTCTTCTGTTGCGGGCTCATTAGCGGTTAAAAATGCCGTTCCGTATTTCCGTGAGCAGTATTCGGAAGATATAAACGTATTTAAAGAAAAACACGGGCTTCCTTTACATGAATACCCAATGTTGGAAGGTTCAAAAATAGTAGGAAGAATTGTTACATTTGAAGATAATATGTTTTTACTCGTTCCAAACGCTACAATTGACCATATAAACACACTTCAACCGGATGAAATCGTTGATCAATATTTAGAAGCATATTGGTTTCCACTAGATCAAGTGCCTGAATTAAATGTAGGTGATCTTGTTGAAGCTTATAGTAGCACAAGAGAATCTCCTAGATCTCCATTCGTGTCGGATCTTACGGATTTAAAAATGTTGGATGATTACGATCCAGATATGAGTACTGTGCATACTGAAATGCTAACCATTCCATCAGAAAACTACTCTAGACTAAAATCATTTGTGAATATCTTGAGATGGGATGAAATGAATTTTGACTTAAGTCGTTCTGCAGATTATGAATTTGAAGTGGAAGCCATTACGTATGAGGTGTGGGTATTAGCCGATGGCTTTGTTGTTACTACTTCCAATGGCATGTACAAGAAGTTAAGTGAAGACTTTACGAATGAATTAAAAGGCTATTTAGGGTTGCAATAAAATACGAACTCCCCTTTTCTATACTATTAAAAGCATGCGAATTTTTACTTTGCATGCTTTTTTATGTTGGATGTGAAGTTTGTTTTATGTTATATGCTCATTGAATCATTATTCATTTTTGTTATATGATGGTTTATGTATAAGGGAGATGATATCGTGCTATTTAAGAAGAATGCTGTCACAGGAGAGATAAACGGAGTATCTTACATCAACGGACAGATAGAATTTCAAGGATTTTCGATGAATGTATATAGTTATTTAACTGACGGTGTTTTAATTGATACGGGGGCACAATCTTTACATAAATATTTTGAACAGTTTATTGATGAAGCGAACTTCGATCAAGTTATGATCACTCATCATCACGAAGATCATACAGGGTGCGGAGCGTATATAGAAAAAACGAAAAACTCCCCTATCTACATTAGCGAAAAATCGTTAGACCATTGCGCAAAGAAAGCTGACTATCCTTTTTATCGAAAAGCTTTTTGGGGTAGCCGAAAGCCGTTCAAAGCTTTAAGTATGCCAACAACATTTGCATCACGCAATGCAAACTGGCTCGTCATAGACACACCAGGCCATGCGTATGACCATAAGGCATTATTAAACTGTA
Source organism: Lysinibacillus timonensis (assembly GCF_900291985.1). Classification (NCBI taxonomy): domain Bacteria; kingdom Bacillati; phylum Bacillota; class Bacilli; order Caryophanales; family Bacillaceae; genus Lysinibacillus; species Lysinibacillus timonensis. The sequence continues at coordinate 227,629 of NZ_LT985980.1, forward strand.
GTACAGGTCAGCTCTTTACAGGTGATCTATTTGTACAGGTGAAGACAAAAATTCTATTATCGGATGAAAGTATTCCAACAATAATAGAATCATTAGAGAAAGTATTAACTTACGATTTTGACGAGGTGTATTGCCAACATGCAGGTTTGGTAAAAGATGGTCGTGGGAATTTAGAGCGTAAACTCGATTATTTATTATCCTTGCAACAAGAAGTAATTGCCATGCACAATGAAGGACGAACAAACGACGAAATCCGCAATCAACTATTTCCAAAAAGGTACCCTATTATCAAATTTTCACTCGGTGAATGGGATTCGATACACATTGTGAATTCAATTATAAACGAAAGTAAAATTCGACAAACGCTATAGTTCATTACTATAATTTATGTCAAAGTAAAAACCTGCTATTCAGTTTAACCGAATAACAGGTTTTTTCGTTTATTCTAACCTACAATCTTTTATTGTGCCGATTGTTCTTCTCGTTTACCAAATACCATTTTTAATAGTGGTGGTGTTGCAAGCGTAGAGAAGATTACAACTATAATAATAGATGTATAGTGACTTTCAGGTAATAAACCTTTTGTAAGTCCCATAGATGCTAAAATTAATGCAACTTCACCACGGGAAATCATCCCTGCCCCAATACCAATTGAAGATTTCGTGTTAAATCCTGTTAAACGTGCTCCTAAACCACAGCCAATCCATTTTGAAATAAGAGCTATTATGCAGAAAATCACGATAAACCAAATTTGATCACCTACTCCATCAAATGAGATAGGTAATCCGATGTTGATAAAGAAGAATGGCACAAAAATACCGTAAGCAATTGGAGATACTTTTTCTTCAATTTGATGTGCCCACTCAGTTCTTCCTAAGGCAATCCCAGCGAAATATGTACCGATAATTCCAGATACGCCGAAGAAATCCGCACCGTAAGCAAATGCAAATAGAATGATTAATGCTGCTGAGACAACCGGTTCAGTAACTGAAAATCTAGAAAACAACTTCACGATTAAAGGAACAATCCATCTACCTAATAGAAAAATAGTAACAAAGAATATGACTTGTTCACCCAATAATAATCCAATATTTGTATCTTCTCCGGTAAAGAATCCCATTGCCACAGCAATTAAAATGATAACGATAATATCATCTAATACTGCTGCTCCTAAAAGAGCGGCACCCTCGCGGCTATTTAACCATCCAAGCTCACGTAGAACTTGTACAGAAATACTTACTGAAGTTGCAGCAAGTACCAACCCTAGGAAGATTGATTCAGTCGAAGTTAGACCGAACCAAACGCCCCCAGCCCATCCTAAAATAATTGGCATTACAACACCAGCAACAGCAATTGCTACTGCTGACTTCATATTTTGGTTAAGACTTTTCACATCCGTTTCAAGACCTGCCAAGAACATAAGTAGTAATACACCGATTTCACTAAATTCGGTAATCAGTTCTGATTCATGGATCAATCCAAATACGGCTGGACCTAATAAAATACCAGCAATAATTTTTCCTAGTACAGATGGTTGTCCTAATCGTATACTAATTTGACCCGCAATCTTTGAAACAACTAATACTATGACGATTGTTAATATAAAGTGCATAGTAACCCCCCTCATTACTATATATGTATAATATAAAACTAAAAAAAATACATAATGAGGCCTATATTGACAGACTCCACCATGTATTCCATTCGTTATTAATATATTATAATAGTATTATACCATTGCGTAAATATTTTGCAAATTCATATAACATTGGATTCCAACATTAGTAAATAAAAATAAAGAGAGAGATTCTACATCCCTCTCCGTCATTATCATTCTTTAGCCTTTTATTTTAAACAATTGAACACACTTTTCTAGTTCTTCAGCCATAGAGATCGATTCGTTTGATCGATTTGAAACTTCTTCAATTCCAGCAGTTGTTTCTTCCGCTGCAGCTGAAATGTTGGTCATCGTTGTTTCGATTTCGTGGATAGCTTCTGTTAGCTCTTTAATCATTTCAACGATCCTATCTGATTTAACAGTTTCAGATGATAATAAATTTGAGAGCGTTGTAATCTCTGCTACCGTATGGGAAACCGCAGACGAAATATTTTGAAGAGCCTCACTCGTTTGGATTACCGTTTGTGAGCCTTTTTCAATATACTTCTCGTTTTCTGAAGATGAGATAAGCACATTGCCGATATGTTCCATAATGTCTTTCACTAAAGACTCGACTTGAGCTACTTCTTCATTTGATTGTTCTGCTAATTTACGAACTTCTTCTGCAACAACCGCAAAACCTTTTCCATGCTCCCCTGCTCTTGCAGCTTCAATGGATGCATTCAATGCTAACAGATTCGTTTGTGAAGCAATGCCTGAAATTGTGTTTGTAATCGTTTGGATTTTAGCTGCAGATTCTACTAAACTTTGAATGGTGTTGCTAACACCTTGTGAGCCTATGCGAATTTTTTCCATATCCTGATTAATTTCTTTGGCACGAATTTCACCTTCAGAGGCAATCTGTTTTGTTTTATTCGAATTGTCTACTGTTGAATCCGCAATCTTCTTCATATTTTGAAGATCTTCAGCAAGTGCGATTAAGTTATTTTTAGCTTGATCGGAATGGTTCATTCCATCAGTCATGGAAACTGCAACTTCTTCTATGTTGTTTGCAACAAGCTGAACTGCGTGATTCATTTCTGTTAAGGAACTTGCTGTTTCATTTGCATTTTCTGTTAATTGAGTCGAAGTATTGCGAATGGTTGAAATCATATTTTGTAAATTGGTTGTCATGTTGTTTAACGTAATCGCTAAATCGCCAATTTCGTCTTTACTTGTTACTTTCGTTGGTTCTACATTTAAATTTCCGTCAGCAATTTCCTTCGCTTGTTGAATTAAAGAAGAAATCGGTTTTGTTTTTCGACGTATTAAAAAGGCAGTTCCTACTGCAGCTAGTAGCATTGGAATAATACTAATTAAAATCCCTTGGCTTACAACTCCCCAAGTTCGATCTGATACGATACTTGCATCAAAGTCAATGACACTAACGGCAATAATTTCTTTTGAAGAATCATGATCTTGATAGATTGGTGCATAACCAGATAATCGTTTAAACCCAGCATATTCATATGCTTCTGAATAGGTTGAGTGCCCTGTCGATAACAGTGTCGATAATGCATTTTGGTCAACGTAGAATTCGTCACCAGCTTTAAATCCGCTTTGTTTTAAATTATCATCTAATGCTATCAGATGACCATTCAAATCTACAATGTATTGTGCTTCAAAAATAGCTTTATGTTCTGTCGTCCAGTTTATTTCCTTTCCAATTCGATCACTGGCATCTTGATCACCGGATAGTGCTAAATCTAAATCATCTAGATTTACTAAACCCGTTGTAATATTGGCACATCCATAAGCCTCAATACCAGCAGCTTCATATAATTTTCCATATGCTGTAATATAAGTAGCAACTGATGAAATGGCAATCATTACAATCAAAATACCTGCAATGATGGTTCCTAGCTGGAAAGTTAACGTATGTTTTAGTTTCAATAGATTGTTCCCCTTTAACTTAATTCCTCAAATCCGTGATATTATCTTACTACGAAATCATATAATTAAAAAGATAGTTTAAAAAGATAATAGAATTTTATTCTATTTCATCAATTTTTGTCACTACTTGGTAATGATTGAAACGATAAGTGAAACATATATTTGAATGGTTTATCCATCAATCTTTATTGAGACTTCAATCTCCGTATTTGCCAACGAAAGAGACACCACTATTTCTTTGGACAATGCATTGCTGCTTCTGCTTCATCCCACGGAACTACATATCCTTTTCCTTTAGAACAAAAAATACTTGACGATGTATACTCGATGTCCGCATTTTTATCGTATTGAATGTGATTGATTACTTCTTCCGTGTTATGACAAAGATCATATCCGCTAAATTGCATAGAAATAGACCCTTTACCATTTGTATACGTAGCAAATACAGTACTGTAATTCATAAATGTTGCTACAGGTACTCGTCCTGTAATGATGACATGATCCTCAGTTAGAATTGGTGGTTCAAAGGTACCACTTGCTTGTTGAATGTCATGAATCATTCGGCCAATATAATCATTGGAAGCCTTCATTTTGAATTGATAATACGGTTCGAGTAGTATATTGTTAGCCTGTTCAAGTCCTTGTCGTAATGCTCGGAAAGTAGCCTCTCGAAAATCGCCGCCCTCAGTATGTTTGTTATGAGCTCTGCCTGTTAATAATGTGAATTTGATATCAGTTATTGGGGAGCCCGTTAACAACCCATGATGATCTCGTTCAAATATGTGTTTTTCAATGAGGCGTTGATGTCCAATAGAAAGGTCATCTGTATGACAAGCATTTTCAAATTGAATACCTGCACCTCGTGGGAGAGGTTCTATTTTTAAATGCACTTCCGCATAATGTTTCAGCGGCTCAAAATGGCCATAGCCTGTTACTTTTGAATCAATCGTTTCCATATATAAGATTTGAGGTTCCCCAAATTCAATATCTAGGTTAAATCGGCTTTTCGCAATGGATGCTAATACTTCCAGTTGGATTACTCCCATTATGTGAATGTGTATTTCTTGAAACGCTTCACTCCATATAACTTTTAAAGTCGGTTCTTCGGCTTCTAAAATTCTGAAGTACTTTAGGACTTCTTTTATATGCTCGTTTCCACTATATAAAACCTTTGCTTGTAAAGAGGGAACGAGTTGAAATTCACTTTTTTGCACAAATTCACTGTCGAGAATGTCACCGATTTTCGCCTGTGTCAGCCCCTTAACAGCAAAGATTTCCCCAGCCTCAACATGGTTTACAGTCTCGAAGCGATTGCCGTTATATAAACGAATTTCCGTAATTTTTTCCTGTATGTCACCGAATGTTAGTTGAGAGCGAACTTGAATCGAACCTTTTTGCGCTTTTATGTAAGTGATGCGTTGATTTTGCTCATCATGTCGGATTTTAAACACTTTTCCTTGGAACGGCTCAGTTTTATTATGGAATGTGAGAGTTAGTAGAGCGAATTGTTGGAAGAACTCTTTTACCCCAATGTCTTTAAGTGCGGAGCCTGCCATACAAACGAATGTTTGTTCTGTTTTAATAAGTGACTGAAGAGATTGAAAGAATACTGGCAGTTCAAAATCTCCTTCTATAAATGGATCCAATAGTTGTTCGTCTCTTTCTGCAATCCATTCAAGAATATGCATCGGGATTGTATTCTCTGAAATGACTTCGTCGATTAATAGAGCCTGTTCCGATAATTGTTTTTGAATGTCACTCATGACATTTTCAACATTCGCACCTTCGCGATCCACTTTGTTGATAAAAATAAAAGTAGGAACGTGATATTTTCGTAAAAGTTCCCAAACGGTTTCAGTATGTCCTTCAATACTGTCAACAGCACTAATAATAATGATCGCGTAATCCATGACACTAATCGCACGTTCCATTTCAGGTGAGAAATCGACGTGTCCTGGTGTGTCAATTAAGGTATATGTATCTCCGTTATATTGAATTCGACCTTGTTCTGCAAAGATCGTAATGCCTCTTTGTTTTTCGATTTCATGATTATCTAAATAAGAAGTTTTATGGTCAACACGACCAATCTCACGAATACTTTGATGATGATATAGTAATTGTTCTGAAAATGTTGTCTTCCCTGCATCTACATGAGCAAGAACCCCTACCGTTTTAAACATAAATGTCCTCTTTTCTTTTACTATCATACTGTATTGTACCAAAATAGCTTTGTGGATTGGAGATTTAAAATTTGGTTGTTAGGGAGCGGGTTTATCGTTTTGTCTTTTAGAGTTGCTGCTACGAAACAGTTTCTTTTTATTGCTTTACCGTTTTGTCTGATAGGAAGCTTCTACGGGACAGGTTCCTTTTATTCCATTACCGTTTTATCTCATAGGACGCTGCTACGTGACAGTTTCCTTTCATTCCCTTATCGTTTTGTCTCATAGGACGCTGCTACGTGACAGTTTCCTTTTATTCCCTTATCGTTTTGTCTCATAGGACGCTGCTACGGGACACTTTCCTTATATTCCCTTATCGTTTTGTCTCATAGAACACTGCTACGAGACAGTTCTTTATATTCCTCTATCGTTTTGTCTCATAGGACGCTGCTACGTGACAGTTTCTTTTTATTCCATTACCGTTTTGTCTCATAGAACGCTGCAACGGGACAGTTTTCTTTTATTCCATTACCGTTTTGTCTCATAGAACGCTGCTACGAGACAGTTTCTTTCTTTTCCTTTACCGTTTTGTCTCATGGGACGCTGCTACGAGACAGTTTCTTTTTATTCCATTATCGTTTTGTCTCATAGAACGCTTCTTCGAGACAGTTTCCTTTTCTTCCATTACCGTTTTGTCTCATAGAACGCTGCTACGGGACAGTGCCCTTTAATTTTCTTATTGTTTTGTCTCATAGGACGCTTCTACCGGACAGTTTCCTTTTATTCATTTACCTCTTTGTCTCATAGAACGCTGCTACGTGACAGTTTCCTTTCATTCCTTTATTGTTTTGTCTCATAGGCACTTTTACAAGGAATCTTCCTCTTTTTTCAATACTTAATCGTCGATAAACACCGATATTCACTTTAATTCAACCGCTTCGTTGTAGTAATCCCATAGTTGTTGTTTGAAATCGGGTGTGCACGATTCTCAATAATTAACGGTACGCGTTCTTTTAATAATAAATGTTAAACTTTCTAACATTTTCGACAAAAAAATACAAGGATGCCATTAAGTACATCCTTGTATTTTCATTTCTATCCAGTATTTATTTGTTATTTCTTGCTTCGTCTTTTATTTCTTCTCTGAAACCTTGGATTGCTTCATCACGTCGTTTGTTTTTTGCACGAATTTTTTCTTGCTGTTCTGCACCTGAGAATTCCATTGAAATTTCGGCTTCACGTTTATTTTCGATTGTATTTTGAATCATGCTTTGAAGCTTTTCAACGTTATCAGAGCGATCATCTGGATTTGGTTTATTATATTTTTCCATCCTTTTCCCCTCCATTTTATGATTTTGAAGTACGCTATTATTTTGTTTTGCAATGGCTTTTTTATTCACTCGAACTCACTTCCAAATTTCTTCACTTTTTATTTTTCAACGATTGGGAAAAATAAATATACGAAAAATCTTAGTCAAAAAAACATCATTTAAAAAGGAGGAGCAAAATAAAATGAAAATCATAACTTCTATTTTAAAAAGTCTACTAGTAGTTAGCGTTTTCTTTCTAATAGTGCCATCCATTCATGCACAAGAAAATCGTCCATTTTCGTTTTCAGAATACACAGGACTAGAAATTGAAAATAAAGAAAGAGCTAGAGAAATAATTCAAAACTTAAAAGAGGAATTGAGTAAATTAGGTGTGCCAACAGGTCATGGACATCAGCATTTTCTTGCAAATTTAGATGAAGAAACAAAAGAGAAAGCTAAACAAATCTTGAAAAATGCAAAAGAAGGAACAATTACTCATGAGGAAGCCAAAACTCAACTAGCCGAAATCGGTGTGAAATTCCCCAACAAGAAACACAAACAGTTTGATAACTTAGATGAAGAAACAAAAACAAAGGCAAAAGAGATTTTTAAACAAGTTCATGAGGGGAAAATGACACAGGATGAAGCTAAAACTAAACTTCAAGAGCTAGGTATAACGTTACCTAAAAAGAATGAAATGAAAAACCTAGATCAAGCTACAAAACAACAGGTCGCATCTTTAATAGAAGAAACAAGATTACAATTAGAAGAACTTGGCTACAAGCTTCCGAAACGCTTTGAAAGAATGCTTCATAATGTAAAAAAAGAGAATAATTAGCATTGATAAAAACATCTGCTTCTTTCCAAAGTACTATCCATGGAATGAAGCAGATGTTTTATTAGAATTTATTGATCTTCATTTGCGTCTTGCAATTCAATTTGACCAGTAATTTCAATACCTTGTAGACTTTGTGTGGCTAGTCTGTCTGCTTCCGCATTGAGCTTTCTAGGAACGAGTTCGAATTGTGGTTCAATCCCTAGTGCTTTTAGCTTTTCATCGATACGATCTGCCCAGCTTGCAAGTTCTTTTTCATAAGCAGGCCATTCCCCAGTCATCTGATTGATGACCACTTGGGAGTCCCCGATGAATTGCACGGATTGATGATGGACATCTAATAGGTCTAACTCTACTACGGCTAGATGAAGTGCTGCATATTCAGCTTCATTATTAGAGTCAAGCCCTTGAGCAGGAGCATTTCGTCTTAGACGATACCATTTTCCGTTCTGCTCATAATAGATGGCAACCCCTAGTCCCGCTTCACCGGACTGAATATCATAGCCTCCATCAAAATACACTTTCACATTGTGCGGCTCTGTTTCCATTTCTTTCAAATACTTCTTGATTTCCTTTGGCATCCACGTGCTGTCATGTACATCTGTATACGTAATATTTTTAGCACGGCCCGTTTTTTCAATATCCTCCCCAAGGGTTAGAGCATGTGCAGCAGGCATAAAGTCTGATCGAAAGATAGCTTCAGGTCCATTTTTCGCCTTATAAACCCATTCAATAAATAAATTCATTCGGATTCCTCCCTGTCAACTATGTACAAACATGTTATTACCTATTATACCCTTCTTAATGATTCATTATTAAAACCAACTGGTCACTTCTACCACTAGCAAATTAACCATAGTAAAACCCCGAATGAGCACTTTTTCAAGTACTTATTCGGGGCTTCAGTTCAGAGTACCGTTTCAAAACTCCGTAATGCTAATAATAATATATGAATTCCGACTAAAATGTTGGATTTCAAATCATAAAATTATTAACGGTTGTTATTATTGTTGTTATTGTTGTTGTTACGGTTGTTGTTGTTACGGTTGTTGTTGTTGAAGTTAGCTTCGTTAGCATATTCTTCGTTGTTGTTGTTGTTGTTGCGGTTACGGTTATTTAAGTTTAACTCGTTCGCTAACTCATCAAAATTGTTGTTGTTATTGTTGTTGTTGTTGTTGTTGTTGTTTCTTGCCATGATTATCACCTCCACGCTAATTATTGTGAGCCGATTTAGTTTTTTTATTCAAAAATACTTTTTATTTTTGAAATGGACATCCAGAACAAATTAGATATTCGTACGAAACTGTTGATTTATAGGCGGTTAAACTACATTCAATCAATTGAAAATTTTTTTCATCTCCTAATTTCACATTTCCAATGAATACATATTTTTTGGAAAGGGTAACCTTTTTAAAGGTATATAAGGAGGATGACTTATGTTTGAAAAGAAATTAGCACTTCACGAAACAATGGAGTTTCATGAATTAATTAACTTCATGACAACAAGCTTACTTAAATCAAAAATGAGTCAAGGAATTGTATTTGATGATGATTTAAGAGCGCTGTTAGACAAAAATGTGAAATTAACTACTCCTGCATTAACAGCGATGATTAAACTTTACAGAAATTCAAAATTAGAATATTAGGAGGAGATACTAGTGGATGACTACTTAGATCCTATAAACTCTGTCAATATGCCTGAACTAACGGATTCAGGGGTTGCACTTGAGTTTTTACTTACAACTAAAACTGGCATTCGAACGATTTCCATTGCGTTAACAGAAACCGCTTCCCCTGTCCTTCGAAAACTAATGAAAACCCAGCTGGATGTAATGATTGACTTATATGATGAAATTTGTGAGTTGATGATGAAAAAAGATTGGCTTAAGCCATATGATTTAGAAAGTCAAAAAGAACTCGATATTAAATCCGCTGAAAATGCCGTTAGTATCGCTACCTTAGATTTGTTCCCGAAAGATATGAATCGTAAAGGATTATTCCCTACTCCACCAAAAGAATAATAAAAAAGGGAGTTTTGAACATGAAGGCAGTTACATTTCAAGGAATAAAAAATGTTCAGGTGAAAGATGTGAAAGCACCTGATATAGAAAGACCAGATGATATTATTATAAAAGTTACAGCATCGGCCATTTGCGGTTCCGATTTACATTTACTACACGGTATGATTCCGAATTTAAATAAGGATTATATTATTGGTCATGAACCAATGGGGATTGTAGAGGAAGTTGGGAAAAATGTTACGAAGGTAAAAAAAGGCGATCGCGTCGTAATTCCGTTTAACGTAGCATGTGGAGAGTGTTGGTTTTGCCAGCACGATTTAGAAAGTCAATGTGATAATTCCAATGATCATCAAAAAAGCCATGAAATGGGTGGATTTTTCGGCTACTCTCATACAACAGGAGGATATCCTGGTGGGCAAGCGGAATATATGCGAGTACCGTTTGGTAATTTCCTTCCATTTAAAATCCCAGAAGAAAGTGAAATTCCAGATGAAAGTTTAGTCTTACTCGCAGACGCAGCATCTACAGCCTATTGGAGTGTCGATAACGCTGGAGTTAAGCAAGGAGACACGGTTGTAGTCATAGGTTGTGGACCGATTGGATTACTTGCTCAAAAATTTGCATGGTTAAAAGGTGCAGAAAGAGTGATTGCAGTTGACTATGTTGGCTACCGACTAAAACATGCAAAACGTACAAACAAAGTGGAAATCCTTAATTTTGAAGATTATGATAATTGTGGTGAGCATATAAAAGAGATAACAAAAGGTGGCGCAGATGTTGTCATCGATTGTGTTGGCATGAGCGGAAAAATGACGCCTCTTGAATTTTTAGCTAGTGGCTTAAAGCTTCAAGGTGGTGCTTTAGGTGGCCTTGTGACAGCAACTCAAGCCGTTCGTAAAGGTGGTACAATACAAGTTACGGGTGTTTATGGGGCACGTTATAATGCATTCCCTCTTGGCGACATTTTCCAACGAAATGTGACACTCAAAACTGGACAAGCGCCAGTCGTTCACTACATGCCTCATATTTATAATTTAATAAAGGATGGAAAAGTAGATGCGAGTGATATCGTCACGCATGTACTTCCGCTTGAAAAAGCAAAACACGGTTATGAAGTGTTCGACACGAAAATGGAAGATTGCATTAAAGTTATATTAAAACCATAATCACATATGCGACCAATTGAAAAAGCCTCCCGTAAAATACGAGAGGCTCTCAACTTATTAGTATGGATGTACCACTAACCCATGATCATGAATGCTATGTGCTACATTGAAGATCGATTTTGCAATATCTGCATATGACACATTCCCTTGTGGATTGAATTGGTTATTTTCTACGGAAATTAATTTCAATACATTTGCCAATGCAACATATCCAGCAAATTCATCTTGTACTTGATCAGCATCCGTCACTGTTAATTGATAAATAACATTATATTTCGCAGCAGCGTCTAAACCAATCGCACGAACATACCATACTGCCAATTGTTCTCTACTTAAATTTCCATCAGGATTAAAGCTATCCGTTGGTTTTAAAATTCCCATTTGAACAGCACGTTCCACTATTGGATACAAAGGATGATCTGGTCCGACATTATTGAACGATTGGTTTGTTTGAAGGTTTTCAGGTGTATCATATACATAGAAATAAGATAAGGATTTTACTAAAATACTTAACGCTTCCCCGTTTGTAATTGCCGCGTCAGCATTAAACGATTTAGCATCCTTCACTTCTAGTATTTGATTTTGAATTAAATAATTTAACTCCTCTTCAGCATCCGGATGTGTCACCGTAGGATACTCACCTTTCTCAAACAAACTCTTCCATTTGCCAGATGTTGCATCTAGATAGCTTGTTTGATCTCCATTGTAAATTGGTGAGTACACAAGGTTATAATGAGCCGTTTTTGGATCATTATCAGCATCTACATACTGTAAATCTAAATCAAGCGAATTAATGAATTGCGTTTTTGCTTGTTGACTAGTAATAATGTTTTCTGTTGTTGGCCAATGATCTGTATTTAAATGATTTACTGATAAACTATTTAAGGAACCGTTTGGACCGATTGAAACATAAATGTCATTTCCTTCAACTACGACGCCATTAACAACTCGTGGGAATGTAAAATTATAAATACCACGTTGTTTTTCTAAATATGGCTCATCTATTGGTTTTGCGTAATTGTGCAAATGAGAAGGAACATATTCTTTTAAGTATTCAATTGCTTTCGCTTGAGCATCATCTTTCGAAAGAGGTTCTTTATTTTGTAATTTACCTAATTCTCTCAATACGTCGTTTTTAATATCGTAATAATGGAGAATCTCCCCTGTAGCCTTGTTTATTTCAATACTTGAACCATAACCTCCAAATTCCCAATCATATGAGAAATGCACACTCAAAATCGTTTGACCATCTGGGTTTTCATATTCATTAATGGAGTTGATTGTTAATTTCACTTCTTCTTCGTCAATTTTCAACAACTGTTCCGCTAATTTTTCTGCTTGTTCCATTGTGATATTTGGTTGCTTTGGAGGTAGAGCAGTCGTTGATAATTTTTCTAACGTAGGAACTTTTGGTGCATCCTTTACAAAACCATTTGACGTTTGCCATTCACCAGTTAATGCATTTACACCAAAAGTACCGATTGTTGGCTTATAAACAAGTGCTACTGTTTCCTCACCTGTTTGGTAGTCATAGTTAATTTGATATTTTAAAGTTACATTTAAGTTATCTTTTACTTTTTGTAAAATTTCTTTTTCATTTTTTACTTTTTTTGCATCATCATATGTTGCCTTATTTCCGACCTGTGAATAGCGGCTAAATTGAATAATCTCACCATTACCTAGCACTGTTATATGTGCACGTTTGTCAGGGACTAAAATGTTATTAACTTTTTGTACAAATGAAAAATCATAACGAATCGGCTCAGTAATTAATTGATTTGAATAATAGTAGTAATCGCCGTTACTTAAATCTAATTCGTAACTGCTTCCATCAGAGAATTTCTTAAGGAAATCCGCCGCAATTTTTTGTGCATCTTCTTTCGATACTTTAGCTGGGAATAATGCATCCGCACTATTTGCCGGTTGATAATAGAAGTTTTCAATGTCTAAATTATCACCAACAAATGTTACATTTCCATAAACATCTTTACCTTGAACTACTTTTTGGAAACTTAAATCATACCGAATTCGATCGTCATCAGGAAAATGATGCGCATTACTCATGTGGAAGTCATTTTCAGTTAAAAAATTAAATTGCGTTGGGAATATTTCCTTAAACTTTTTTATTAACACACTTTTCGATACTTTTGTTTCTGCAGATTGTACCTCAATTGCAATCTTTTCTGGTAACGGCTCAACAGGCGATTGAGCATGTCCAACTGATGAAACAATGCCGAATGACAATGCTGTCGTTGTGACGAGGATGCCCCATTTCCTCATTTTTTTCAAAAAGACCACCCCTAAAATTGTTTTGGGTAAATAGGAATCTCTATGTATCTTCCATATTTATGACCATTATTAAAATATATGCTTGACACCCATAATAGATGCTATGAACTGGAGAATATTTCAAATTAGGTACAAAAACTTAGAAGGATGAAACCATTCCTGTATGGCCTACTTGAGGAGCCATTCATTTGATTTGCCTTTTACCGAACTAGAATAATAGGATAAAATAATGGAAATCATATGGAATGAAACCTTAATGATGATTCAATCGTATAGTAAGAAATAACTGTAGAGCTAGGAGTTAAAATGGATGGAAACGAAAGAGGAATTACAAACATATCTAACAGAAATTGAAGCTTGGGAAGATGACCAAAAAGGCCTTTTTTTTTGGGAAAAGCTTGGACGCCTACCATTTAAATTATTAGATAAAATCACGCCGAAATTTATTCAAGAAAAAATCGGTATTTTAGTCAATGAATTAGGCAGCTATATCCAAACAGGAGGAAAATACTTAATTAGCGAACAAGCGATCATTAAAAAGTTCCAAAAAACCATTGTCAATTATGATCTACAAACCATCGACGATATATCAAAATTACCACTTAAAGATATGATTTCAGTAAGTGATAAGGTAAAAAATGAACGTGTAAAATTTGCTACAGCACAAGGAGCAACAACTGGTTTTGGTGGTATTTTTACTTTAGTAGCTGATATCCCACTCGTATTAGGTACTGCGTTAAAAACATTACAAGAAATTGCGATCATACACGGTTATGACCCGAATGATAAACAAGAGCGCGTGTTTATTGTAAAATGTATGCAATTTGCATCGGCAGACATCGTTGGGAAAGAAGCGATTTTAAAAGAGCTTGCCGCAATGAATGAAAATAAAAATGCATCACAAGATATGATTTCCCAACTAAAGGGATGGCAAGAAGTGTTCTTTACTTATCGAGACCAATTCGGTTGGAAAAAGCTATTTCAAATGATCCCAATCGCAGGAATGATCTTCGGTGCCTTTGCTAATAAAGGGATGATTCAAGACGTATCAGAAGCAGGTATTATGTTATATCGAAAACGTAGAATTTATGAAAAATTACATGCTTTAGAGTCAAATACACAAAATAATATTACAGAATAAATAATCGGTTTGTCTTTACATCATGTGAAGGCAAACCTTTTTGTTTATACATAACAATCCTCCCCTATTGTCATACTACAAAGTAAAGGAGATGACGTAATGTCTATTGTCGATAAAATGCTGAAGAATTTAGAGCGTTTTACGGATGTTTCGGCTTATGGGTTTATGAATCATCAAGAGGAAATCTCCGAGGAATTTCATCATTCTGGCGAACGGCTTTCGCTAAAGACTGAAACTGAAAAGCCAAATTCAAATGAACAAAAACAGTAATAGTTTACGGATATAGTTGAAAATGATTCATTCATTGTGGAAATAATTTTTTTCTAGGCTTGTCTTGATTTGTCTATCAAGGCAAGCCTGTTTCGTTACATAAAGAAGTTCGAATGCACTCATATTAAAGAGAAAAGAAAAGGAGTTGATAACATGACAATCATCGATAAGAAAATCAAGAAAAATAATGCTTGCAGTGCATGCAATAGACAGTCTTCCAATGTGAAAAGCCATGAGGAAATTGCCAAGGAATTTATGCCAAATCAGAATGGGAAACAAGTGAAATCGATTATGGAATTCGCCATGGAATTTATGCCATTCAATAAGCTAGCAAAAAACAAGTCAAATTCCGCTGGGTCATCTAAAAAGGGTTCGAAATTTAAGTCACAACTCGAAATCGCACAAGACTTTATGCCAAATATGGAAGCGAATAAAGCAAATGGAAATATTTCAGGAAACGGGAAAACAAAATCCATCGTGGAATTTGCAAAAGAGTTTATACCATTTAATTTATTGCCGAAAATGAAGAAAAATAAAACAGGTGGCATGAGTTCCTCTAAGAAGTCGCAAGGTCAACCGGCGATTGAGGAGTTTGCAAACGAGTTCTTCCAATCAAATGCACAAGCTAGTAATTCTGGTGGTAATTCATCCAATGGCTCTTCGGATAAAGCCATTGAGCAATTTGCAAAACAATTTCTAAATGTGCAAGCAAGTAAAAGTTCCGGTGGTGCTAACGGCTCTCAAGGGTATTCTTATGAAGAAATTGCGAAAGAATTTATCCCAACGAACGCTGCAAGCAACAAAAATTCAAACAAACTTGGTTCCTCTTCTGCGACACAAAGCCAAAAGTTAAAGACTCAACAGGAAATAGCGAAAGAATTTATTCCCTTTAATGTTCAAGCGAGTAGTAATTCAAATAAATTAGCATCAGGAAGTATTGCAAAGAACGCTAAGATAAAATCCCATGAAGAAATCGCAAAAGAGTTCATGCCAACAAATGCCAAAACGAATACTCAAGCTACTGCTAGCGCAACAAAAAGTTCACAACTAAAATCCCAACAAGAAATAGCAAAAGAATTTATGCCTACAAGTGCAACAGGTAAAACAAATACAACTAAGTCGGCAACAGCTGGCACAGCAAAAGGCTCCCAACCTAAGTCTCATGAAGAAATTGCGAAAGAATTTGGGCAAAGCGACACTAAAAATAAACAAAAGTAATCTAATCTGGCTAATGAATTAAATCGTTGTTTCAGGAAAAACTATTCTCATCAATTCCGATGTTCTGGAGGTTAGATTTATATTCTAACCTCCCTCATTTTTGCATAAAGGAGTTAAAAACGTGCCACTTTTTGAACAGAAAAAGTTAACCTCAAAAAATCTAATGGATCACGAACAAAAACAAAATAACACTGAAGAAACAGCAAAAGAATTTCACCCCGCGAATGAATCAGAAAGAGAAGCATCAAAATTCCAAAAGATGTTGGATATGTACAAAAACTTAGAAATTAAATAAAGGTATACAAACATTGATATATCAACGTTTCTATACCTCTTAAAAAGATGGTCTCGACAGGGCTCGAACCTGCGACCCCCACGTTGTCGACGTGATGCTCTCCCAGCTGAGCTACAAGACCAGATTATATTAACCAAATATTAGCACAAACACTTTATTAAAACAAACCTTTTTTTAAGCTAAAACTCCCCTAAATTCGACAGACTTTCTAATCAAATTCAGGGGAATCTTTTTTTGATTGTTCTTATTCTTTCGCTGTTATCAACTTGTTAGTTTTCGTTATAAAAATACAATACTTTACAATCCTTTATAGAATTTGTTCCCTATTATTGAATTAAGATCCGCATAGCTGTTGAAAATCGTTATTCAATTAGACATCCGTTTAGCTTAATAAAATTCCAAAGAAAATAACAATTGTCAAAAACGTTGATAATCCCAAAGTAATTATTACAGTAGTTATACTCCTTGCCATTCCTTTCCAATCCTCAACACCCGCAAAGCCTATTAATCCTAAAAAGAAAATTATCAATGTAAAATATAAAATTAGACTTAAAGAATGTACCCCCAAAACAGAAGAAGCAATCGGTCCCCAAGAGTTATCTAAAATAAACAAAAAAATACAAATTATTGAAAAGATAAATGCCCAAATGTTAATCTTTTGCATCATTTCAGCATCTCAGCTCCTTTCTACAATGGACGTTTACACATATTACCATGTTCCAACATCATAACCTCACTAAATATACATAATTCCTCAAACTGTGTTAGGAATTGCTAACATTAATAAGGGCCGATTGAAACAGCAAATTTCATATACTAAACAAAAATTATGTTCTATCATTTATATACACTTCTTTTAATTAATTTATTATTGATACTAATCCATCTGAATAACGATATTTGTTATTTGTAACATTTGAGATTACAGTCCATTCTTCATAACTTGAAAAAAAACTAGGTTTTTGAATTTCTAAATCGGTAATCAAAACTTCTCTGTCTTCAAAATTACTAATATAGTATCGAACTTCACTGATAACTAATTGTTCTCGTTCATTAGTCTTTTTTTCATAGACACCAAGCGCAATAACTAAAACTAATGATAAGAAGAATCCTATTAACAAAAGAGTTTTTTTCATTGACCTAATCCTTTCCTTTAACAACTCACACCAATGCTAACATCGATTTCCATTTTCTTGCAATAATTTACATTGAAAAATCTTAAAAAGAGCTATTTCCACCTATTTACATAACTCCCCTTTTAGATTATTTGAACTAGATTGGTGACCACTTATAAATCTTTAAGTGATGCCCTTTCACCAATCTCTTCTAAAGCAGTTGTCAATATAAAAAGGTTTTAACAACCGAATCATACTGAGGTTGGTAGAAAAAAATTCCCCCATCTGTTTCAATGGAGGAATTTACTAATAAACAAGCCAGTTGTATACTAATTTATTTTAGATTCTAACTGTTCGAATTCTTCTGGTGTTATATTTTTCGCATCATAGGATTACTTCATTGCTATCAAGATTCTTACCAGGAAAACTGAAAGTAATATGAATCAAAGTATAAGGTGGACTAATAGCTTCTTTGTAACCTACAACTCTTAATGTTACATTCATAGTGACCTTCTTTACTATTGTGTTCAATCTTTTCAATTCGAGCAGCAGTAAATAATTGTTTATTACCATGAGACATGGCTTCAAGAATAGGTTGTCCCAATTCGCGTAAAACGCTAACTCTAAATTACTCAGTGTTTTATCTTGAGGTATATTCTATATAGTCGAATTTGCAGAAACAGCATTAAACAGCTATTAGATTTATTATTAAAGAGAAATATATTATGAATTATTTCATTTCAAAATCCTCCAGAAATTAATCATACTAATTATCTGGAGAAGATCTAATTTTATGCACGTAATTTACAAAATATTACTTTTTCAATTTTCTTAAACGCCTTTTTAGGATGTATTTTTAAGATTTTCACAATAATCCACTTATCGTATATGAATATTTTCTCATAATTGCTTTTGTGTTTTTGCCCTTATACACTAGACGATTACTTCCCCAATAGGTCCTTTAATAGAACAAAATAATTCGGCTAATTAAATAAAGTAGAATATCAGGGAATGTGTTCTTCTTTTTTCCTAACGTTGCCCGAAAGTATTATATATCTTTATGACTGTACTCAAGTACTAATGTTCCACTTGAGCCGACATGCATTAAAATAGTTTCCAATCCTTGTTTGTTCGTTGGCTCTTCCCAAGTTTCTACTTGAATCTTTAGTTCAAATTCAAATGGTCTATCTTTGGCGTTATCAGTAATGCGCTTCAATTCCAATATTTTTACGGAGGTTAAATGAAAGTTACGGTGCTCCCCATAATAACCTGCTATATCATTAGCAACATCTTTTGATATAAGGGTTAAAAGAGCATCCTGATATAGAGTTTCTTGTGATTCTGTTGTACCTTCTCCAGAAACATTTATAGTAAAAGTAGATAGCGACAAAAATAAAATTAATAATACAGTTCGTTTCATACAAGGGACTCCTTTGTTAAATTCAAACGTAAGTTTCTCCTTATTAATATATTGTGTCCCATTTGATTAACTAAATTAAGTAAGTTAAAAATAGCTTTCTCTGACTTTTCTACCTTAAAAATCGACTTACTTTTTCTTTTGTTGTTGCGTTAATGTAGATCCTCCAGCTAATAGTTTCAAACATCTACGGTCTCCTTTAATTAACATAAACTAGCCCCAAGGCTTATCCCTAATTGTTCTGAATATAAAGAAAAAGCACAATTTCAACTCTGAATTGTGCCGATTATTGAAAAACGTAATTTAACAGTGCAGTTAGCTGAAGATATCCCTAACAACATGCTTCTAATCAATAGAATTAGCCATCTGAACTAATATTTCAGGGGTTATCTTATGAGAAATTCTTTTATCTATACTAAACCTATATTGCAGATTATCTTTTTCAAAGACCAATAAGTTTGCACCATCTGTACTTATAAAGTACGCCGTGTTACCATCACTTAGCCTATATTCTTTGATAACTTTATAATCCAAATCCAATATCTCAATTTTATTCTTTAAGTGTCTTATATTAATCATGAAGCTGTTCTCAAATATTTGTTCATTTATATACTCCATTTCAAAAAGATCATTACCATACCATCATTAGTTCGTGCAAATACGTGAGTAAAGACAACAGGTGGGACTCTTAATGGCAGTTGTAAATCATGGTTATAACGGTGTTCAAAATCTTTTACAGCTTCTTCAACAGACTTATAACCAATTTCAAGGAAATTTTCTTCAAAAGTTAGATGTTGGTCAGTAGAGTTTGCAATTACGTTCCCACTATATACTCCATAAATAACGGTATATTTAAGAATTGCAGTAGTAAACTTTTCATTTTAACCACCTTAGTTTTGAACTATTTTAACCAAGTTTTTTATACTATCCTTATTCCAGTAAATGTCCATGCTCATAAGAAAGATGGTTTTATTATTAAAGCACCAAATGCTAAATAACCTGAAAGCTGCAAAAGGTTATATTTTTGACTTCACTAACCAATTTTTCATAACTTGTTCTGCGCTTGCTTCTGTTGGCATTCTTAAGAAATTCTTGTTTAACTGCTCTATATCAGACTCAAAAAAAGGATCTTGTCATTAGTATTTTTTGCATAATAACAATAACCTTCATATTCGATTTGATTTACAAATACTGTAGGATGTTCGTGTTGCACCGTGCAAAGAATCATCTCAGTATTTAAATTAGCATAAATAGATTCAACTTGGTGTAAAAAATCTTTGTGTATAGGAATGGCTGGGGCGTTTATATATTCTCGTTGTTCGTCTCCAAAGTATCGTTCTTCAACAAAAATCAGATAATAATCCGATTCTCTAAACGTTTCTTTTTCACGTTCTTTCAGGAATAGATTTTTGAATTTATTTGATAGTTTATGTAAATGTCGATGTGGAGGAATATTCTCTCCAAATAATAGTAATATTAATTTTTCCATTTAATACTCCTAACTTCTACCTTTGCGAAAACTAATGTAAAACATTTAAGCTTTATGAGCTTAATAATCAATAGAATTAGCTATCTGAATTAAGATTTCGGGTGTTACTTTATCAACTCTTTTATCAACATACAACACATATTGCCACTGATTACTTTCGAATGCTAACATTTTAAAAACAAAATCTGGCTCTATATATAAAGCATCATTTCCATTTTTTAGTTTAAAGACTTTTATTCCATACATATCGCTAAATTCTATTTTATGTTCAATAGGTCGAACAGTAATTTTATAGTGGTTTTCAGGTATCTGATCGCTGATAAATTTAACCTCAAAGTAATCGTTGATGTCATCATCTAAATTGTGAAATCTACCAAACTGATGGCTAAATTTTAATGGTGGTATTCTAAGTGGTAAATTAAGTTCTTGTTTGAAATGTTGTTCAAATTCAGTTAATGCACCTTCAACTGTCTTGTATCCTCCTTCAGTAAATAATTCCTCAAAAGATGGCGTAACATCTGTTTTTCCGTAAACCTGTCCATAATTTGTTCCAAAAATTAAGATACTGAATAAAATGAATAATATGAAAGAAACACTTTTGTTCAATTTCATCACCCTAAATTATATTTGGGTATAGTTTGTCCATATCAGTTACAGTTATCATTATTCAAGTAAAGGCCCTAAAATGAAAAATTGGCACTCATCCTAGTTCTAAGATTGCGCCCTATTATTGAATATCGTTTAAAATAGCACTCTTTTGGCCACTAAATACATGATTAACCTCAAAATAGTAGTGAAAATATAAACACTGAAAAGAATAACACACAAATTGAAACTATGATTAGTACTACTTTCATAAGCTTTGCTGGTAGAAGTCTTAATAAAATGTTAGCAAAGAAAATCATAAGTACCTGACCAAATGAATCATATGTAGAATCTTTGATATAATCTTTTTGTTTATGAATTTCACTATTAAAATGTCGTAATGTCCAATATAAAAGGGCTATACCTGAAATCAGCACTAATAACCCTGCAAAACTAATATACATAACGAAGTTCCTTTATTTTTCTTATTTGAACTAAGTTTTAACTTTTAACATCTTTGCTTTTATTAAAAATGATTTTCTTTTTCTAGGCGTTATACAATTATATGACCTCTATCGTGAAGAAAAGGAACATTTCTTATTCTTGAAATTGCAGGATTATTGAATATTAAAAGACAAGAAAGCAGCAAAATAATTGCAAGTATTTTCTAAAAAAGAACTAAAAGTCACTAATTAGGCCATATCGATTTTCTTTACCCATCCAAGAACTGACATCACGCCATTTTATACTCTTAGCAGAAAGCCAGCTAGTTTCAGTAAGCATTGAGTTTTCGGGTTCCCAATTATAGTCATTAGCCCAATAAAGCAAACCTTTGTGTAAAATCAGTTTTGCATCATAAATAATTGAATCATAATTATCTGGACTTGGAACAATATGAAATTGAGCTACATCCTTAAATAATAATTCGATTGCCGAAGGGTTATGATACTGTCTTTGGAAAAGGATTCGGACATTAGTTTCAGGTACCGGAGACATCGATAAATTATCATCAACATAACTCTCAGTCCACATATACAATTCTTTTAAACAACTATCATGAAAGCCACCAAACGTTTGCAAAAGATTTTCAATATCTTTATTATTCTTAATTTCAAACCATTCCATAGGGATATTCAACTCCTATTACTTGTTTTCCATCAACATTTAGATTTAGGGGTTTTTGTTTTTACTCGACTTCCAGAAAATGATACCAATACATAATAAAAGAGCACAATTTCCTCTGGAAAATGAGCCCATTAGTTTAATAACTTTGATTCTGCAAGTACTCTTATGTAATCCGTACCCCAAATCCCCAAAGTTTCATATTTCTCCCATTCCTCTTTTTTAATTGGTCCTATTTCTTTTAACCCTTTCATTAATTTACAATATTCAGGTTGGGAGCCTGTTTGAGAACGAAAATAGTTAGGTTCAATAGAGTCTAACTCCAATGGACGGTACCCAGTGACCATACCGTCTAACCCAGTTTCGTATATGCAATTAATGTGTGCTACTCCTTGAATTAAAGTTTTTGACCCTGCAATTGCTTCTGATGTAGGAGGAACACTATCTATCCAATCCATCAAACCAGCAAGGAAAGTCCTTGTTGGCGAGGCACTATATTCTCCAGTAACCTGTATAACTCTACCGCAAGCAAACATTCCATTATGTAAAGGGATCGGCCAGAATTGACCTGGTATCAGTTTTTTATTTGATTTTGGTTTAAAAGGATAATTAATACTCAAATGTTTTCTCCAATCATTTTTATTACATTATAACAAGATTCTTAATCAGTATGGTCCTTAAACGAAAAAGACACTTTCCTTATTCAAGGGAAGCACCCAATTGTTCAATAAGCACATACTTTATTTAGAAGAGGAAACAATACGACTGACAATCTAATCGAATTTGTAAAAAATCTAAATTGCTTGTATTCAATCAAAACGTAGTGGTTTTATTTTGGTATTTCTTTAACTTGAAAATCCAATGCAACGACGTAAGAACACGTTCCCTGTTCCCAAGTAACTAATATCTCATAAACCATTGGACCTTTTTCTTTTACATCTTCAAAATCATTATAAGTAGCATATATTATACCGTTATGCCAAACTCTTATTTCATAATTAAGTGGTGCAATTTCGAAGTTTAGTGTGATTGGTTCACTTAAATTAACTTTCACAGCATCTTCTACGTTAACTGATTGTGTTGGTGGAAGAGAATCAGCTTCAATACCTACCAATTGTCCAGTTTTGGAGTCTAAGTAACTCCAACGGTAACCACCTTGTCTTGTTTCAAGTACTTTTTCACCAAATGTAATTGTTAATGTAGGTGGTTTCTCGGTGTGAATCAAATTAACGTCTTGTTTTTTTTCATTACCACTTAAAGCATCATTTTGTATTGTATTACTTTCATTTGAAATACTACAACCTGCTGCAAATAGCATCCACATCACAATAATTAAATAAAGTCCTTTCAAACTATCCTCCCCCTTTGAGTTAGGCATATATAGTAAAGTTTCATAATCCTTGTTATACTATCCTGCCCCGTAAGTTGAAGTGCATTTCTTCACAATCTCACCTAAATGTTAACATAAATAACCAGTTTTATTTAAAACTTTTATTTCTGTTAAATCGCCCTTTAATTAAAAAAGCACTACCCTTATTCAAGGATAGCGCACGTTTATTGAAAAAAGATTGCTCTTTTTTAATCTTTAAAATCACTTTCATAAGGATTAGCGTATAAATCTACATCAAATTCAGCTTCGATACTGGAAGCAAATTTTATTATTTCTCTATCCATATATAAAGCAGGCGTATTTCCATTTTCTATTATAATAACAATAAAGAATTTACAATCTAAAAAATACGTTTCTTTAATTTCGTTAATGGTTAATGTCTTATTTTGTAATTTACCTACAATTTCTTGGAGTTGCTTATTAACATCAAGTGAGTTTTGGTAGCCTGTTCCTAAATCCCAACTTGTTTCTTTTCTATAACGGATCGTTGAACGATTTGGAATTAAATCGCCTTTTTTATAAGTCTCAGTAGGAATTACTTTTAACTTTTCCGTAACCTCATCTATTGGAAATTCATCTCCATATAAGCTGAAATACACTTTTACTTGAATTTTAGACAAGTTTATTTACACCTCTCAGTAAGTGTTAACCTTAATATTAAATTTATTTATTGAATGAAATTCCTGGAAATGGCCCTTAAACTAAAGAAATAGTTCAATTCTTTCTACGCCCTTTAGTTAAATCAGAAATTTTGAAGGCAGAGGTGAGGAAGTGTGGATTTTAGTATCTGAAGCGTCGATCTCTCCTGTTAATTTTTCATATTCGCAATGGTTATGTCGCTTACAACCAAACAAATAGCAGGCTCCGGTTATTGAAGGTTCAAATTCTATCAAGGGGATCTGTCCAGATGAAATTCGATCGACCATATTTTTATAGTTGTTCTTCTCTTCAAGTAACTGCTGAATATTTTCTTCTTTATCATTTTCTGACCAATTTTCATCACATTCCTCTTCATAAGCCATTTTAATTTCTTCATCTTTTTGTTGAATGGCTTCATGTATTACTTCATTGATGCGCATGAAATTTTTCATATTAAAAAGAGAATAGATAAACCTACTAACCCAATAAGGATTTTTCACGTATTCTTTCCACCCTTTTTCAAACCAAAGGACTGCTTTATCAAAACATTTCATTTCAGCATACAAATCAGCAACTGCAACTTCCCCTACATAGTCTTCCAAATCTGTATTAAAGGCATCTAATTTCTCTTCCGCTTCTTTTTTCATACCAAGATCAATTAAACACTTAACATGACTGAACATCGCATCATCTGAATCTTTTGCAGCAAGTAGAAAAAAGTTAGCAGCCTCCTCGTTATCCCCAAGATAATACTTTGCCACAGCCAAATTATGGAAAGCTTCATTGGAAAATTGAATCGATATGGACATTAATAATGCATCTGAAGCAAGTTTCCACTTTTTTTGTCTTAAAAAAATTTCCCCAAGTAAATTATAAGGGAAATACGAGTTTGGATTCATAGCAATGACTTCTTTGATTAATTCGAGGGCTTTTAAATCATCCTCTTGTTCATAGCTGTACATCCAAGCAAGATTATTCAGTGACTGTATATTTCTAGATTCACTTATTGCTTTTCGAAAAAGTTCTAAGGCCTCATCATATTCATTTTGTTCAAATAACTCAATAGCCTTTTGGTTAGTATTCAATTGTCTACCCCCGATTTCCACGATTTTTATTATATAACATATTTCTTCGAGTATTAAATTCAGTATTTATTAGAAACAATACAATTAATTTTGATAAAGGTGTAAGAGGTGCGTTTAGGAGAATGAAAAAGATATTAAGCACTTTTGTACTATCCCTTGTTCTTATTACTTCTTTTCAAACAACAACTGTTTCGTCAGTCAAACCAACTCAAGATTCTGAAGAGCTTAGACTACAGGATATGCTTATGCTAATGCTTACTCCTTATATCCAGAAAGATTTGATTAGCTATTATCGTCCAAATATTCTGAAGGATATTGCACCTCAAGTCACTCCTTGGATGATTGAAGTGATCGAAACAAGAAGGGTAAATGATTTCCGTGGTTTTTTATTGGAAATTACATTTGAAATTGAACCTACAGATGGTGGACACCATATTCCAGTAGGGAGAGACCGAATGACCTATCAAATTTCAGTTGGACCTGAGGTAAAATTGGTTAATCACACACACCTCAAAATGTATGAATATCCACCAGAATAATAGTAACAATTTAACTAAAAAGGACGTATTTCTTAGAGAAATGCGCTCCTATTGTTTGTTAAACTGATAAATGAGCATCTGTTCAAAGAATTAAGCCCTATTATTAAATAAAGATCAGCTTCTATTAGCTGGTTGTGTTGAAATGTGGAAAAACAAAAAAAGTCATTTAAAAAAGATCCGTTATTATATGTATTCCGTTTTTCAAATAGAGCGTTAGCCAAAACAATGATGTGTAGTCTATTCTATGGGTTTTATGGTTTCCAATTTCCCTATGTCTGGGGTTCTTTTATTCCATGTATAATTAATCAGATACTGTTGATCTTCTTCAACTAATTCAAATTCATTATGGGAAACCCTGACTATTTTATCATCTATTATCAAGTAAAATTTCCCGTTATCATATCGTTTCTGTTCGACTATAAATACACCACCAGTCGATACTTCTTGGAATTGATGCTCTGTAATCATCACGATGATAACGATGGAAGAAATCGTTACAATTGTTTTAATAATCGTTTTTAAATCTGATTTTTTCTTGCCTCTTTTACTTATATATTTTACAAAAAGGAAAGCATAGATAAGCAACAAAGGAGGTACTACAAATATAGCTATGTTAAAAGGTAGATACATCATTTCATGGAGATTAAAATTAAAATCTGTAATGGCTTGAATTCTACCAAGCTGTAACCCTATAAATGATAAATAAATAAGTGCTAATAACCCGAACAAAACCATTCTTTGAGCTTCAAATAGTTTTTTTATTTCTTCTTCTTTTTCTTCTCTATTATTTTGTTCCATTGTAACACCTCCACAAAATAAAAATTACCTTCAAGCTATACATGTTAAGCTAACTAATTTAACTTAAGCAACCAGGCCCTTCAATATCTGCCCCAAAACTTTTCAACTTGATCTGATGCTTTCATTGTTTCAGCACCCATATACTTATATGCAATTTGTAGTAATTTCTTAGAGTCACCAAGTCTTGCAAGAATTGTAACACTTAATAATTCTTTAACATCATTATCACCTTTGATTGCCATTCGCTCAAAAAATTCAAATAATGATTTGATTTTGTTTATATCCTTCTCTTTGCTAATTAAATCAATGAAATATTCATTACACTCACCAAAAAATACGTGATTCAAAACTTCACCATTGTAGGCTAAATGCTGCTGTAATAAAGGCTTAAACTCAGTGAATGTTTCTGTAAAATGTTTTGCTAAGTCATTGTAATTCATTTATTATCCCCTACTACGTTAGTGCGTAATTAGTTTTAATTGCATGGTATAGGAAAAGGAGCTTACTTCTCAACAATCTGGCACTTAAATGAAAACAAGCACTGATCTTTATTACAGAATCGCGCACGATTGTGGAAGATCGTTAATTAACTACAGCCCCTGTTTGTTAAAGAAGAAAGTATTCAAAATTTATATTTTCGTACCACACCACGGACAAAAATCTATTCCGATACTTGAGGTTCCACCATCATGAATTATGAATCCGTAGTAGTTATCTTTTTTATCGAATATGACTATTTTATCAGGACAGTCAAAGGGATTTTCATGAATCTCACACTTGAAATTTGCATGATAGTCCATATCCTCGCAGCAATGTTTTTTCATATTCCACTTCTCCTTGTAAAACCTTTTCCAATAGACCAATGCTTAAATATCCCCATTAATTCATGGTCTTATTAACAAATCTCAATTCTAAAAAATGCAACACGCTTATTCTAGTAATTGGTCTTAAAATACAAAACGAGTGCCAATTACTCAAGAATTGCGCCCTATAATGGAATAACTGAATAGGTTCTATTAGCTAGTTTACTTCAATAAAGGTTTTACCTCATTATAAAGATTTTCTATATCATAATTTTCCCAACTTTTTTGCTTCGTATATCCAATAACTGAATTCGATATATTTACTACTTTCTTTTTTAAATCATCAAAAAGAGTTTGAGCTTCAAATATCACTTCCTCGTTAATTAAATTTTTCTTTATCCCTAACAAATTAACTTCGTGGTCATTTACTTTTTCTAATCTCAATAAAAGAGGACCGTCCATAAACTCAAGCTCTGTTTTTTCACCAACTTTTGCATACTCAAAAGAACGAAGTTTTTTCGTCCACCAATAGAGGATTACAACAACAAAATCAGTCCACTTTTCGTTTGGAAAGAAGTTGTGTCCGTTCTTTTCAATGTAGATTTCTCCTACTATATTGTTAGTATTATTAATAAATAAAGTCGTTTTATTAACTATAATTTTTATCTCGTCCATAATCTCACCATCTTTTATTAAACCGCCCCGATTCTCAATCTCACAAAAAAATCTAACATAAATATCCAATACCTTTAAGAGGTTAAATTTTAATGTTGCCCTTTTACTGAAAAAGGCACAATTTCAATTCAAGAATTGCACCTGATTTCGGAAGATCGTTATTCAACTAAGCTCTCGTTAGTCGAAATGCTTATAAAAAATCTTATCAGCAATCATCAAACAATCATTAGACTTTTTAAAGTCCTCTTCAAAAGCTTTATAGAGAATGACATTAATTTTTCCAGCCAATTCTTTGGCAGTATTAGCCCCAATAGTTGCGGATGTAATCTGTTGAATCTCAAATTCATACTCATCATCTGGGCAATCAATAGCAAGTAAATTAACAGGGTCCCATTCATTAACTATCTTTTCGACCACTTTAAGTGTCTCATTATACTTATCTTTGCGATGTTTATTTGACAATTGATCCCCCCTTTGCTAGTTAATAATGATTATACATCTTGTTAAACAAACCTATCCGGTTACTTTAAGTATAATTCTTCACAACAATACGTAAACACTAACATAAATATCCAATTTCCTTATTGAGTGTTGTTCATTTAAATGGCCCCTAGATGTAAGAAAGCACTACCCTTACTCAAGGATAGTTGGCAATAGGTAAGCGTTTGATATTATCTCCAGCTTTTCCCCTGCTCCACACGGAACGTGATAGTTTCCCATCATTCCGCGTTCCATCTAGCGATGGCTTTGTTAATTATAAGTTTCAAGTTACTCTAAGTGATTTGGGTTATTCAATTCGTTCTAGCTCACATTTCTTCCGATATTTATTGATTTTCTCAACCATCGGTTGTGATATTTCCAAATTCTTTATTAGTGTGTTTATCTTAGTTTTGTCAGTCATATGGATTAACTTATGAACATCTTTATGGAGGATGCGTAGGTTATTAAACTTGTCATTTCCACCTAGATACAGAGGAATATAGTGGTGACAGTGTACATCTTGAGCTTGAAGGAATATACCTGTAATTTCACAGTTTCCTTTTTTCATACTGTATCGACTAATCCTATTGTCCATATATTCAACACTGCGTGTCAGAATCGTCGATTCCATCAGTAAGGCTATTTCTTGCTTGATATTTTTGTGTAGATTTTTATAAATCTGCCCTCGACCTTCAACCGTGAATGGTGTTAGACTTTGCGTAAAGCAAATGGTATTTTTCGTCTGAACATTCGCTAGTGGATAAAGATAAATACCAGCAATTTTAAATGTCTTACATCCCAAACTATAAAATTTTTTATAGGATGGGGGTGGATTCGTTGGATGTGCATACTTCCCGATTGACCTAAGACGATTGTACATCATTGCACTGATTTCATAGGCAAGACGTGAGAACGCTAAGTTGACGTGTGTCGCTCTATTAAAGTAATTATGTAACCCTAAGACAAAGCTATTGAAACGCATAGCGTTTTGAATGGTTGGTGAAGAACGAAGTTCTTTCACTCGTTCCTTCGCTTCAGCTTTTATTTTCTGTATCTTTTCGGCACGAACAAAAGTGTGAGCCACTCGCTTTTTACCTTTTCTATTTGCGCGAATGGTAAATCCAAGAAAAGCTGATTCATTTTTACGTAGGTTAATAATCTTCGATTTTTCTGGTGAAATATCAAGTTTTAACCGTTCTTTCAGAAATAGCTTTACAGCATGAAACCACCTTTCGGCGGTTTTTGCATCTCGACAGAGAATTTTAAAGTCATCAGCATAACGGACTAGATATCCTTCCTTCAATTGGGTTCGCTTTTTGGCAAGGAGTTGACCTTCTCTTGTCTTAAATGGTTTATGTAGAGGAAACCATTCCCATTGTTTAGATACCCATTGATCTAATTCATTTAAAACAATATTTGATAATAGTGGTGAAAGTAACCCACCTTGTGGAGAGCCTTTTGTCGGTATACCTTCTCCATCAATCTCGGATTTTAACATTTTGGCTATACAGGCAAGGACTTGCCTGTCTCTAACACCTAAATTCCAAAGTTGTTTAATCAGTAAGGTATGATTGATATTGTCAAAAAAGCCTTTAATATCAATGTCTACAACGTAGTGGAGTTGTGACTGATTGACTAGGTATTGGATTCTAGCCATAGCATGATGAGTAGACCTTAACGGTCTAAATCCATAACTATGATTGAAGAAATGAGCTTCCGCTATTGGTTCTAAAACTTGTTTGAAGCACTGTTGAATAATTCTATCGAGAATACATGGAATGCCAAGTGGTCTCATTTTGCCATTATCTTTTTCTATTAACTTCCGTCTTACTTTCTTCGGGCGATAATTCTTGAGCTGTTTTTGTATTTCTTCTATTAAATTGTTCTCAGTATATTTCTCAATATCTAAAATGGTTTTCCCGTCTGTACCTGGGGTTTTTGAGCCTTTATTTGATTTGATTATGCGATACGCCAGTAAAATATTATTCCTCGACGTGATAATGTCGTATAAGCAATGGAATGTTTCTTTATTTTTAGCTCGCTTATGTAAATCTGTAAAGGTTTCGGTCATACCATAATAATCCCAATATCGTAGAGCTTGCACTGTGGCATCATTCCTTCATGAAGTGATGTTCCCACATTCTTACCCGACCGGTGCAATACACCTTTGAAAAATAATTATTAACTACCACTAGACTTGGGGCTGTTCCTCCGCCTTCATTACAAAGGCTTCGTCAGTCGTACCCCTACCCTCACAAGGATAAATACATTTCGATTAAAATCTTATAGCAAACGTTTCAGGTGACAGCCTTCATTACAACGTTCCTTGCTTTCCAAGTACCTCACAACGTAGCTATCCATTCTTAACGTAGGTGCTTCCTTTAAGCCTGTGAACTAGATACCGCCATCGTTCGGTATAGCGTATTTCAGAGGGCGCATTTTTACTCCACACCATTCACCCCATCGTAAGATGGTACATGCGTTTCCGCATGCTCAATCTATAGACCCTTACCTTCGGAAGTTTGTCAGTTCTTTTCTAATAGAACTATTCTCACCATATTAAGTTTTTCAGCCGTGCGGCATATCCGTTGGCATACCTTCTCTAAAGGAATGGCTGCAGCCTTCGTTCTGCCGAATCCACCTGTGCTTCACACCCTATGTCCTGTCAGACATAACGCATGCAGGAGTATTGACGGGATAGTTTCAGAAAACATGGTTTCTTCATTCCTATCCTCCGTTGTAAAGTTAAAAATTTGCCACGCAAACTTTCCTGTATTTCATGAAATAAATCACTTATAACAGAACTTGTCGCGCGCGCCCGATTGTTGAAGATCGATTCTCAACTAAAGCAGTCCGTAGCTAAAATGCAATCCTTCACAATTTTACTTTTACAATAATATTAAACTTTTAAGTGTTTTTAAGCTGCTTCCTATTTTAGAAGTACCCTGGTATGTAATCGTCAAATAGCGCCCACGAAAAAATACGTGGGCGCTATTTGAGCTTATGTTAGCACAATGAACATTTCTATTTTTCATTTATTAGTTCTGAGGTTGATAAAATCCTCCATAACCTGCTTTATAACTTGGTTGTATTCTTTTGAACAAATCTTGTCTTATTTCATCTTCAGACATATTTTTGTATTTTTCTCTATAATTTTCCCCGATTCCAAAAGTAATAGTTTCTAATTGCGTATTAATTTTCTTTAGATTATTTATATCCTTCTCAGTAATATTACCAGTTAAAACCAATTCATCAAAATAAGCGAAAAAATCATTAACATATAATGAAAATTCAGTTACCTCAAATGGTACATCAATAGAGTTACCTATAATACCATTAGTATTGTAATAATTTTCTTCGGCCAATAATGTTATTTGTTTTATCATATTTTTATTAATATCATGTGAATTTACATCAATATCTAAAATATTAATTGCAGAGTTCATTTTAATAATATTATCTATATATTTAAAATAAATTTCTTTAGAAATAGAAAGATTCTGATTACTTCTGTCATGAGATATATAATAAAAAATGCAAATAATGAATGAGAGCAACGTTATTATTACTATTTTTTTTTTCAATTAATTTCACCTCTAGTAAGTATCGGTCCATATAGCTTCATTTATTCTTCCTGTCCAGACATAACCGTAGTATGGTGCAATTGGTGCGTCATTAGTTACTGCATAAAGTATTCTTCCCACAGGTTCAAATTGTATATTACCTGAACCCCAAACCTGATAGTCGTGCAAAACAGTAAAACCTCCGTCTTGCTTGTATGCGTCATTATAAGAAGCACCAGTAGGAAAATCTAAAGAAGTACCCATATTCTTTCGAAGTTGCACATTTCTATAATAGAGATTACCACCATTGTATTTATCAACATATGTTATTGCAGGTTGAGTACTAAATAGATTGCTAAAGATATCTAAAGCAGAATTTAAAGATCCTGCAATTTTAACCCACCAATTTTGTTCTGCTATAGTCACTGCGGTCCCTTCCTTTGGCCAACTTTTGTAGGAAAAATATCTATTACATTAGAGCCCGTAAATAATAGATTTATGCCCATTGCATTTGCATAATCATTTCCTTTATTATATGGATCATAATTGGTAGCCATATATTTTTCTACATTAGTTGTATTACTAAAGATTTGTAACCTTACTCTTTTCACTCCTTGAACACTTGAGTTAATAACAGATGCATTCATAATACCAACAGTAGTACTTGCATTATTATATGTACTTGGTAAACTATCGTCGTATACAGGTTGTATCTCACCTAGATAAATCGTTCCATCTGTCCCTTTATGATAGTATGGATTACTTTGTGATGAATCAGCTGCATATACTGTTGATGTTAAATTAAGGTTTTCCTTTAACAAACTTAATACTTTATTATTATCTTTACTAGGATTATCAATTAATACATCCTCAGTTAATATTTTATTGGCTTTAGTTACTTCTTCCCCAGTTTTTTCAGTATATTCACCAAAATATAACATACCAATTCCATTATCTTCTGAAATTTCACCAATAGAAACAGTTGCAATAGATTCATTTAAACTTGGATTAAAATACAACCCAAGTACACTATCCTCATTTCCTAGTTTAGTAGACATAATCCCTTCAACTGGCCCAAAATAATACTCTCCGTCTTCACCTTCAAACTTGTTAATAGCACCATGATAGCTCCCTTTAAATAAGCTACCGTTTACCTATTTAGGATAGCTTTTTATAATACACCAAATCAAAGGTAATTAGTGGTGTTAATTCCAATGCAATATATGTTGAGATTAACGTTACATTTTGTCCTATATTTGGCTGTTTTCATCAAATTAAAAGGGAAGCCGAAAAATATGGCCTCCCTTATTAATAATATTTTTCGCCTTGTCATTTATTACTTCGCCCTAAGAATAACAAATAAAGAACACTGCTTCTAAACTTTGACTTAGAAATATAAGTGTTATTCGGCAATATGGCCCGATTGTTGAATATCATGGGTTTTTTAAACACCTTTATAATAGCTGAAAAAATTTTATTATAAATTAGTCCTTTTTTAAAACAGATAGTACAGATGATTAGAAAAAGAGTAATACAGAACACCTGTTTACTCTTTTGTTCGCAATTTGTCCGCAGAATTATTTTTTTGTATTGAACATATTTAACTGAGATGAATTTAATAAACTTGAACAGCCTTTTAAATCAGAATTATTTAACTTAATTAAACTCATTTGAACTCCACTTATTTAAACGGATAAATTCGACAACGTGGGGGTCGCAGGTTCGAGCCCTGTCGAGACCATCATTTTAAGGTCTGTAAATGTTGATATAACAATGTTTACAGACCTTTTCCAGTGTAGGGATATTTACCCCAGTATAAGATGTTAAACTATAGGGGGCGTCTTCTACTAGAGATTTATTTGTTGAAGATCCCTTACAACAATACTCCGCTGGCTTAAACAATCATCTTTTGTTTACTGCTTCTTTTTTGTCTATTGGTATTTGGCAGACGGTAAAAGAGCGCCAATTCCTATTAAGAATCGTGCACAATTGTAGAATTCGTTCTTCGACTAAAGCCTTCAATATTGAAAGTACACTTTTCATAACTACCTACCCACCTTGTCTGTCTATAACCGTCCCGCTTTCTGACAATCCCCTAACAATTGGTTCTCTTCCGATTTGGAAATAATAACGATTTCCTTGTGCGGTGATAACTTTAGCTTCTTTAAATTGTTCTTCTCCTTCAGATTTAGTTTCTACTTTCACAATATCAGCATTATTTACTTCACCGAACACCACATAAAACTCGTTAAGCGTACTGCCTTTATCATCGTGTTCGCGTAGAGGTTCAATATAAACTGTCATATTATCATTCTCGTAATGTGTCCAACCATGATGACCAATACTTTCCCAACCTTCTTCATCACTTCCTTTAAAGAATGCTACTGCTAGTGCTTCGTAATTTGCAAAAGGTAGTTCATGTTTGTCAGGATTAGTGGTGTACATAACAATGGTTACATTATTGTATTGATCAGTATGGATTATATTATTTACTTTATAAGGAATACCTTTTGTAATAGCTTCTTGAAAATTATCGTATTCCCCAAGTTCAAAATCAGGGTAAACAACCAAAAAAATCAGTATTAATGGTGCGACAGCAAGAAGGACTATACTTAAGAGCTTTTTCATTCTCATCCACCTAAATATATTAGTCTATAGATAATTTGACGTATTTGTTTTTCCCCATCTGTATTCTATCTTTTCCATTTTATCCTCACACACCTCGGTTATAGAGGTAAATTTTCCCTTTAATATATACAAATTTAAATCATCATTTTCTCCAGTTTATTTTTTTGAGGTATCCTCAAATAATATTAACATCACTTCAAAATCTCTTTCTATTCTAGTAAAATATCATTTTCCGTTATACGCCATATGGCATTAAAAAAGAAAAAGAGCGTTGATTAATTGCTTCAAGAAGTACCCGATTATTGAATAAGTAAGTTTATTTACTATTATTTAATCTAACTCTTGTTTTCAAGATTACTAAATCGAAATATTATGATAAATAGAGTGGGTGGGGCGAAAAGAAAGAGCACAATTGCTACTGACTCGTGCACTTTAATAGAATGGCACTAACGAAATATGTAAATTAACCTTTGTATTTATTACTACCTGGTAGTTTTTTTATTTTATTCCAAGCATTAATTGCATCTTCTCGAGTTTTACTTTTGTTATTTGGATCTGCAAAATAATCTCTGATAAAATGATTGTATTCAAATTGTGGACCAATTTGTTTCTTATACGAAGAGTTTGTTTTTCTTTCCTCCTCTTCATACCATGCTTTTACAACGTCACGATATGTTTTTCCTACGTTTTCTCTAAAATAATTCTGAATATAAGTAGAAAAATGAAACTTTGGAATTTCTGATTTTAAGAAGGCTCTTACAGTTTGACTACAGCGATGATTTTCGGTTATGACCGTATCTAAATTTAGATCTGTTAATATTCCTTCATTTGAAGAAGATTTTCTTTTCATTAGTGGTTTTTGTATTTCTCCTGTTTGAAGAAATGCTTCTATTCTACCCGTAATTTCAATTTTAGAACCAGAGGCACTCAGCCCGTTCTCTCTACAAAAAGTTTGCAACTCTTCTTTTAACCAATAATAATTACGGAAATCTTGTACATCCAAATCCTGTTTTAGTTCGGGCCTCAAGGATTCCACCTCCTTTTGAAGTTTATTGAAACACTCTTTCATTTTTGTTATTTTTCCAGTTTCCTCCTACTCAAAATTAGATGATACTATATATAAAGACTGCCCGATATTTTTATACTAATCAGATAATGAATGCTACCCGTAACTAAATAACAAACTTTAATTTTGACCCTCACTAGGACAGTAATTAATTGCTATACTTGAAAAACGACTTCGAAGCCCAAATCTTCTGTAATACGAGCGTATCAAAGAACTAACAAATGTTTCGCTTTTATTGCTTTGCTATGCCGAGAAATTAAAAAGGAGGATAACGAATTATCCCCGTTCCTATTTCATCTATACTACTTTTGCTAGTTAACCTTTTAAACTAGATGCACCTAGCATTGTATTGTGTAACAAGTAATTGTAAACATTATTAATAAGAGTAAGAATTATTCAATGAAACTTTGTTCGTTAAAATCATATTCAATAGTAAGGACATCAGGTATAGTTTGATCATTTGCAAATAAATTACCGGCAACTAATAGATTATAGTTAAGACTCTCTCTCCTAAAATCTGTTTGATTCCAATATGTTAATCCTGTCATTGTTTTACTTCGAACATTGTAGATATCCTTAATAATCGGTAGTTTTGATTTAGAATCATAGGATAGTAAAACCGTTGAGTCGACCATTATTGTTGCAAGAAACGTATCGCCTTTAGTTTTGATTTGTTTATACTTAGTAGGAGAGTTAACTTCTATGGAGACAAAAGGTAATTCAACAATTCCTTTTTCTCCACTTATAAATGATATAATTTTATCCTTGAAGTTTTCGGGTTTAATCCAATCGTTATCTGCTATTTCATTCAAAGGAGAAAGGTAAATACTTATAGATTCAGGATAATCCTCAAGCAAATTCTCAGTAATTTTCAAATACTCTTGATAGTATTCTTCTTTTTCTTCCTTTGTTAATTTAGCCTATCGACTCGAAAACGATGAAAATAAAGGATTTTCCTCTGTATAGTCGGAAATTTTCCCCTTATGTATCCCGCTATATAGGTGTATTCGGCATTTAACCGGAAAATTTCCGCTTATTACTTTTACTATTTAACTACAAGTAAACGATTATCTAATTCTAACTTCATAATCTCACACATCTTAAGCCTGATGGGTTTCTCATTTCAATTACCATTTTTTCAGAGCCTGTATGATAAATAATGGTATTGCCTTTTGATTTAGCAATTCATTTGTAGCAATTTTGAATCTTCAATAAGATATATTAATGCAACATCTGTTACAATTTTTCTATCATGTTCTAAAACTCTCGATTCTTCTTTTTCTTGAGTATCTAGCTAGTCTTAGCCTCTAATTTCAATGAGAACAAAATTCAATTATCCCTTGATTTTAAACCTTTGTGCTTACCTTTCATGTAAACGCATTACATCACGCATAAGTTTGTCGTACGTTTCTTGTTTAAATTCAATCGGTCTTAATGGCGCACTCTCAATTACTTTTAACTGATCAGCTGATGTAATGGTTACATAATATCTCATTTTGTCATCTAAAAAGGTTGGATTGCCAATAATTTTTCCGCTAACATCAATAGGACCTACATAGTCAATATTAATCTGAATCAAATAGTCGCCAAACTGTTTAGCAAAATGGCCTGTTTCTAAAGTAGCTTGATGCATATAAAGTGGATTATAGAGAATTTTTATCTTCTCTTCATACCAATTAATTGCTTCATTCGCTTCTGATTTCAACAAATAAGCTAAGAATTGATTGAGTATCTCTTTGTTATTGTAGTAAGCATTTATTATTATAATATTTGCCTTCTGTTCTGGACCTTTTTTCGGTAAAGTAATAGTTGACAAAGGGCTATTTGATATATTAGTGAAAAATGTTAGATTGTTCGTATTATCATGACGTTCATAATCGGTTGGTTTCAAATTCAAGTCTTTCTGTAAAAATTGTTCCACCTCACTAGGAGTGGGCATTTTAAAATTGGAATGTTCAACTACTTTTTCTGCCATATCTGCTGAATAATAATACTCATTCTCACCCGTTTTCATTAAATACTTAACCTGTTTTACTTGATAACCTTCTGATGGTGTCCAACCAGGGAATAACGGATGAATGATATGAGAGTGCATTTCATTCCATATATTCATGTACTCATAGGCTAATGCAAATCGACGATAATCCTCGCTTGTATAATTCGTCGGTAAAAAGATGTCACTGCTCAACTCATTTCCTGGCATTTCCCCAACTTCTCGCATTGCACGATAAATAAAAGCGGTGTAATGTGCTCGTGTTAAATACTTGTTTTCACCAAACGTTCCATCTTCATAGCCCGATGTCACATTTGCTTGGTAAAGTGCCGTTACATATGGAGCGTTTTGATCGGATACATCCCAGAACGGATGATGTCCTGTTGTATCTAATTGATAAGCGATGGTAATAATTTTTGCCATTTCCCCACGTGTTAATGGAGCATCGGGATTAATATTACCCTTTTTGTCCAGTTCCAATAACCCGGCTTCCATTAATGTTTTAATGTCATTGTAGTTTGCGTTCTTTGTTGATAAATCTTTAGGCGCTTTAAATACGGTTGTTTTCGGCAATGTTTTGCCAGTACGCGTAATAAGTGCAGCCGCATGTTTGCGAGACAACGTTTCATTCGGCTTGAACGTACCATCAGGATAACCACTAATAACTCCTTTCTCTGCCATCATGTGAATGACTTCGAAATTCGCATTCTTTTTTGTTACATCTTTAAACAGTTTTGTATAAGTAGCGGCATTTGTTGTGGTTGGCGCGATGAACATAGGCGTCGTTAAAGATAATGCCAAAGCCATCAACACTATCAACGCTACTTT
Organism: Lysinibacillus timonensis; assembly: GCF_900291985.1. Lineage (NCBI taxonomy): Bacteria > Bacillati > Bacillota > Bacilli > Caryophanales > Bacillaceae > Lysinibacillus > Lysinibacillus timonensis. The sequence goes on from NZ_LT985980.1 coordinate 266,098, forward strand.
ATTAGGTCGCAATTTCATTATCCACCTCTCCTAAGTGAAATTTATTTATCACTAAAACCTCTTCTAACGCAATTGTAATATTCTAATAGAAAAATTAAAGTGCAAATATTACCATAAATATAAAATGATACCTGAGCAGTTTGAATAGTGAAATCTTTATGCAAATTTTCCATAACGACTTATTATGTTGGTGAATGAGGAGGAAGTTCTATCATCTGATCTATATTGGGGTAGCTTACAAGGGAGGTGATGTTTTACCAGCACACGGTAATTAAAATTACATGTAGTTTTTAAACAATTGAGGTGCTAAAAATGTCCAAAGCATCTAATCAGCCCCTACACTATAAATAAGAACAACAGGATGACCTTTACCAGTGACCTCAAAATATAAACTTAACGCAATCCCTCCTGCCTTTTTATTGAATTTTTATATTAAATGAATGCTTAGTCAATAGAAAATATAATTTAATTTAATTTAATTAATCTAAAATATTATTACTATTTCGTGAAATTAGTCTAATAATGAAAAATTGGCGCCTATCCTTTTTTTATTGGATTGCGCCTGACTGTTGAAGATAGTTAATAATCACGGTTGCTCAGTACGATTAAAAGGGTTATAGTTGAGAGTTTTATTATAATCAGCGCCAAGTTACTTCTATGCTTATCTTTTTATAGATTCTATTAATTGGAAGTAGTATTCGGGTTTATGAGTCTTGTATAGGTTATACCATGAATGTAATGTATCTAGTGAAAATACATCTAATGTTTTTAGTACTTCCATCGCAAATTCCAGTGGAGCTATTCCTGATGCAGTAATCAAGTTTGCATCTGATACTGCAGGTCCCATCTCATGAAATTTTTCTCCTTTATAATTAGGACAAACCATTTTCATATACTCTAAATTATTGCTTGTGTGTTTTCTAGAATCAAGGTATCCGAAATTCGCGAGACCTTCAGTTGCACCACAAATTGCAGCGACAATAATGCCGAGCTGTAAAGCTTCGCCAATTTTCGCCAAGATTGGTTGATGAATATCTTCTCTCCAAGTAGTCCCTCCGGGTAAAATGAAAAGATCTTTACTCTCAAGATGATACTCATCAAGAGAAATATCTGGTTTTATGCTCAGTCCCCCCATCGTTTTAACCATTTTTTTATTAGTCCCTACTGTAACTACTTTTAAAGGTGCAATATCTCTTTTAAAATATCTTCCTGTGTTTAGTTCTGCAATTAAATACCCATATTCCCAGTCTGACATTGTATTAAATACATATAAATAAATAGTTTTTGTTTTCATCCAATAACTCTCCCATCACAGTTGATATAACCTATCATAATAAAACTTCCCTGACAGCTATCGTCAGGGAAGTGATCATTCTTGATGAAATTTTATTAATTCAGACAAAACTTCGATAAATCTTTTCTTTAGACTTATCGGCTCAATAACTTGAATAGATTTACCATACGGTAAAAGCAAATAAGGTATATATGTATGAAGTATTTCCTTTTCAAGAAGAAAAACTACTTGATCCGATCGCCTTTCTTGGAGATAGTGACCTAAAAACCAATGTTGGCAAATATCTTCCAACGCCCTATGGTCTCCGTTAATAATTAAAGGGGTCATTCCTTCATTATCTTCTATAGTTGGAAGGAGGTTTTTCATAAAAAAGTCACTTGCTGAAAAATTTTCTGGTTGTTTAAACTTATTTTCGGTTGAGATTAGACTTTCAATTCGATCTACTCTAAAACTACGTATTTCATTCCTAAGATGACAAAATCCAATCACATACCACTAATGATTCCAATAGATTATTCTATACGGATCGATCAATCTATACTTTAATTTCTTTTCGTCTCTTTTATAGTATTGAATTTTTACAGTGTATCCGTCAGCTACGGCCTTCTCCAATTTCCTTAACAAAGGTTCCACGGAAAGGGAACTTAATCGACTTATTACTTCAAGACTATTAAAATGTTGATTAATCTTATTTTCCTGTTCTTGATTTGTATATTTGCTAAGTTTTCCTATAGCTCTATTTAGTGCTTCACCTCCATAATATCCCGCCTCTTCGGCAAAAACTGCTGCATGAAGTAATGAAGTCTGCTCCTCAAAATCAAAAAAGAGAGGTGCCTCAATAAACTTGTTCAATAATGTGTATCCACCGTTATGTCCTGTGTCTGAAATTATAGGTACACCACTTGTAGAAAGTGTATCAATATAACGATACACAGTCCTTATATTCATCTCTAGCTTTTCTGAAATCTGTTTAGCAGTAATTTTCTCACCTGAACTAAGCATCCATAGAATTGCTAGTATATTGTCTATTTTAGGCATACAAATCTACCTCAATATGGAATTTACTATCTATTATATAAGTTATTACCCTTATAAGTAATAAGTTTTACTGTATTTATTTTAAATTCTTAAATTAGGCGATTATGTATTGTTACGTTTTAGGATAAATTCTCATCTACGTTATTTAACCAACTAGCCGTTAAAAAAAGCTCTTTAGTTTATATCTTTTTCAGGTACAGAGAATAAAAAAGGCTAAAGATTCTATTACATATCCATTTAAATTTTTCTATTAATAATGTGTTTTACTTCTTCACTATTTCGTTCTGCCGAATTAATTTGCTTTTTCAACTCTTTAATTTCTTTTTTCAATACTCTTATCGACCTTGATTCATCTATTCCTTTAGCTACCGCTGTTTTAATGATTAGATAGAACACAAATAAATAAAATAGGCTTATAAGTAACCAGATACCAATTTCCATATTCAACGCCCCCATTAACGTTCATAAACACATTTTAACATTATCGTGCGATTGTGAAAAACGTCTCTCCTACTATCAATTCTTTTTTCACTAAAGAATGTGTTAGTTCAAATGGAATACCAATTTAACTGGACTCTGGGATTTTTCCCCAATTTTAATGTATTGCTATTTATTTAATATACGCTTTATATAACTTGTCATTAACTTTAATTGCTATTCCCTCTTCGATATTTATATTCTTTACTTCAAAAATTTCACCAGGACTTTTATATGGGTTTTGTTCTTCAGAATAAGACACAATTGCATGAATTTGAGTTATTTTGCCTATTTGTTCTTCAACCTCGTTAGGAACTAAAATCTCATCGGTCATTAGATAGGTTAAGTTATCAATTTTAATTACGGCCGGTGTAGTGTTGGTAAATTCAGCACTGCTTAATTCGTTCTTATTACATCCTGAAAGCAAAACTGAAACAAACATCATAATTGTTATTGCTTTGTTCAATGTATTCCCCCCCTTTGACAAGTATTTTATTTCAATCAATATATTAACATAAATTTCCAAAAGCTTCTTTAGTGTTATTCAGAATAATGGATCAAAAAGAGAAAGGAGCTTCCCTTATTACAGGAGGTACTGCACCCCAAAAGTTAGAGTAAAAAACTAACTTTTGGGGTGATTTTTTATGACTAAATATAATGAAGAATTTAAATTGATGGTGGTTCAAGAATATTTAAGTGGCTCTCTAGGATATCGAGCGATAGCGAAGAAGTATGGTATAGGTGGTTCTCCATTAAGGAGATGGGTACGTGCTTATAAAGAGTTTGGGCGTAACGGATTATCCGTTAAAAAAACGAAGCAGTTTTATTCTGTTCAATTTAAAATAGATGTATTAAACTTTATGAAACGAACAGGTGCTTCCTATCAAGATACTGCGATTCACTTTAACTTGAATGATCCAACTTTAGTTGCCAGTTGGTATCATCGGTTTTCAAAAGAAGGGATAGAGGGCCTACAAAAAAAATCAAAGGGGCGCCCTTCTATGTCTAAGAAACAAAAATCAACACCGAATAACCAAGAAAAAGCAATGTCACGTGAGGAGCAGCTAGAACGCGAAAATGAGCTTCTTCGTTTAGAGGTGGCGTATTTAAAAAAGTTGAAGGCTTTTCGAGAGAATCCAGATACCTTCCTCGAAAAGCACAAGCAGCCATCGCCTTCGAACTTAAGCAAGAAGGATTTCGATTAAAAGATGTCTTAAAACAAGTGGGTATTCCAGAAGCGACATATCATTATCAGATGAAACAAATAAAACAAGCAAATCCGAATGAAAAATGGGAAACTTTGATTTTAGAGACCTTTGAAAAGCATGAAGGTCGATATGGCTACCGCCGTATTCATGCAGAATTAAGAGCGCAAGGATACACAATTAATCATAAAAAAGTACAACGAATTATGAGAAAGCTAGGATTGAAATGTGTAAAATTTGTACGTAAATCACGCTATAAATCCTACAAAGGAGCGGTTGGGAAGGTCGCTAAAAACCTTATGAATCGTAGATTCAGCACACCGTATGCCCTTCAAAAATTGGTGACTGATGTAACCGAATTTAAATGTACAAATGATGAGAAATTATATCTAAGCCCGATCATGGACTTATATAACGGTGAGATTATTGGGTTTAGTATGTCAAAACGGCCGAGCCTAGATTTTGTGTTAGATTCACTTAAACAAGCACTTCCAATCATTCAGAAGCGTGCTGAGTATCGAACAACGATTCACTCCGATCAAGGATGGCACTATCAACACAATACGTGGGTGAAAACATTAAAGCAGAACAAGATTTTCCAAAGCATGTCTCGTAAAGCAACATGCGCAGACAATGCTGCCATGGAGAACTTCTTCAGCATACTAAAACAGGAAATGTATTATGGAGAACAATTAATCTCTTACGAAGCATTACAAAATAAAATAGAAAAGTATATCAATTATTATAATAACGATCGTATTAAACAAAAACTAGCAGGCATGAGTCCGGTAAATTACCGAAAACACGCCAGCCAATTAGCTGCATAATAAAAACTCTAACTTTAAGGGGTCACTACCGGAAAGCGCCCGATTATTGAATATCAATTACTACTAGCTAAAGAAGATATTAATGTGAAGTTTTACTAACAACTGATAATGCAGCCTTGTTATTAGGTTCTTTTTTTAGAATTTCTTTAGCAATTTCCAATGCTTTTTTATTTCCCAATAATTTATCTGGAATATCATTAAAGAACAGTAAATATTCTTTATAACTCATATCATTAGGTGACAATTCCGCTGCTTTTATTGCGTGGTGGAATGCTATTTGATAAGCACCTTCTAAATGATTGAATGCCATACTAAAAAGGTATGAGGCTATATAGTGTAATTCGGAAGTTTCTTCTTCAAGTAATAAATAGCTCACAAACCCATACGTAGCAATGTTTTCATTGTCATAGGCTAATAGGAAAAGGGTGTCTCTCAAAGACTCCGTATTCATCTGGGATGCTAATTCTTTAGCTTTTAAAAAATCACCTAGAACAATCGCATCATGAAAATTCATTAAACAAAATCCCCTTAAAAGTACTATTTGAAACTATTGCAAACTTAACTATTCTTTATAACCTTGTTCAACTATCATTAGTTAAGTTTTTTCTCTTACTTCTTATTCTACAATCTGGTCCTTGAATGCAAAATAAGCGCCTTACTTCTTCAAGAACGGCGTCGATTGTTGAATATATAGTTATAAAAAATTAATACCGAGTGCTATTTCTTCTATTCTTATCAGTTAGCCATCCAAATCCCCAAATCAGCAGAGTCCAAAGAGAATGAAAATGGTTAACCCTCTGTTAAATCCCAAGCTGGATTCCATACTACTTCCCATAAATGTCCGTCTGGATCTTGGAAGTATCCAGAATATCCTCCCCAAAAGGTATCATGTGCAGGAACTGTAATTGTTGCACCAGCCTTCTCTGCCTGTTCCATTACCATGTCTACTTCTTCTTTACTACCAACATTATGACCAATCGTAAATTCAGTTGGACTTTTTGGTGTCTGGTTAATTTTTGTGTCATAGGAAATATCTTTACGATTCCAAATTGCGAGTTTTAAACCGGATTGTAAATCAAAAAATGCAACAGCGCCATGCTCAAATTCTTGGCCTACTATTCCTGGTGTTGGTAGTCCAAGTCCATTCTTATAGAACTTCAGAGACCTTTCTAAATCGTCTACACCCAATGTTATAACGGAAATTCGCGGTTTCATATAATAACCTCCTCCAACAAGTCTATTCCTTACATTTTAATCTATAGCTGCTATCAATACGAAGTGTAATCTTTAGGACATTACTTTACAAACTAGCACCTATTTGAACATAAATATCTTTTGATTAGAAGTATTATTCCAATAAATCGTCCTTAAATAAAAAATGAGCGTCTATTCTTTTCAAGAATTGAGCCGGATTGTTGAAGATGTTTTTCTACTAAAAGCCCCTTCACTTAAATGTATTACCCACTATGAATTTCAAAGCAGAAGTAACCAAAGGGCAAATCTTCTTCTCTTAAATTCATTACCGATTTTGCAATTTCCATCATTTTGAGTATCAGTTCACTTAAATATTCTTTGTATTTTTCAAGAGCATTTTTATAAGAATTAATATCTTCTTTTTGACAAAATGGATACAGTATTGCCCCTGCAATGAAATCATTAAGTTGTCTTGGCCTATCAGTAACATTAATACATTCTTTGATGTGTTTTTCCTGCTCTCCCTTTTCAACCTGGTCTCTGCATTCTATATAAAACATATATTCTTCAAATTCAATCTGATGATCTAGTTGCTCGTTTATATAAAATGGTGTAATTCTAATATAATCTGTTGTTGAATTTGAGTTCCCATATTTACCCCAGAATATATATGTATTCGGCATTTAACCGGAAAATCTCCGTTAATTTTACTTTCATAGTTGTGCTTAAAAATGCTTTACCGAAACCTCTCATTATAAATCAAATATTAATTGATGAATCCATCCACTCTATCTCATAATACGGTTCGATTGTGGAATAGCATGACTCGTTATTAAATGCTTTAGTACAAATTAAAAACCTTATTGTCAGACAACACTATATTTAACACAGGTAAAACAGATAATTAGAAAAAGAGTAATACAGAACAACTGTTTACTCTTTTGTCCGCAGATTTTATTTTTGTATTGAACTTATTTAACTGAGCTGATTTTAATCACCTTGAAAAGCTTGACAAATCAGGCTTATGTAACTTAATTTAAATTCATTTAAACTCCAAAGAAAAGCCAAATATCTATTTAAAATAAAAAGGATACCCCAAGCTACAAATGCAGCTATTAGTATCCTTAATGATATTCGTAAAACTGCATATACAGTCAATAAAATACCACAAATTTATTATATTAATAAATGATTATTTTCTACCCGTATTCTAAAGATTAAATAGAATTCAATCCATCATCTAACTATCGATTTGTATATTATAAAATTCATCAACCTTTTTGAAAATTTTTCGAATAGTTTCGATCGTTGTAAAAGGATTTAATAGAACTGCTCTTAACCATCGCTCACCTCTATAAGTTGGCAATGAGAAAAAAACGCCTTCTTCATTAAGGAGAAATTGTTGCAGCTCCAAGTTCCATTTGTCCCATTGTTTTGAATCAAGATATTTTGGTTTCCCTCTAAAACAACATAAATTTGTATCAGGTTCACTGGCTAATTCTAGGTAGGAACGATTTTTTACTTGATTAACAAATTCCTTGACTAGTAAATAACTCTCATTTAAGAGTTGTTCATAACCACTTAATCCTATGTGTTGAAGGGACAAATATAATTTTAATATGTCAGCATGACGAGTGCCTTGAACACTAATTTCACCTAAATTTGTAAAGTATGTATCATTCATATATGGAGCTGAAATTCGGAAATCAGTTTCCAACAATTCAAGGTTTTTAAATAAAACCATAGCACATGTTTTTGCAACATACATCCATTTTTGAGGGTTAAAAGTTATAGAATCTGCTCTTTCTATACCAGATAGAAGATGGCGATATTTCTCTGAAAATACTAACGCCCCTCCATAAGCAGCATCTACATGTAGCCAAAGCCCATATCTTTCTGCTATTTCAGCAATGGAAAGAATCGGATCAATACTTCCTGTTACAGTGGTTCCAGCCGTAGCTACAACTGCAAAAGGTTTCTTTCCTTCTTCAAGCAAGCTAATAATCTTCTTTTCTAAATCTAAGGTATCCATCTGAGAATTTTTATTGCTTTTCACTTCAATTACACTAGATGTACCTAATCCTAATAACATCGCAGCTTTATGAAGAGAAGTATGACTAGCTTCTGATACTAGTATAACTGGTTGTTCTAATAATCGAGTTAATCCTGCCTCTTTAACATTCAATTTATGGTTACGTGCAACTGCAAGGGCTTGAAGGTTAGCAAGACTACCACCACTAGCCATTACTCCGCTACTTTGGTCATTAAACCCAAACATTTGTGCAATTTTTCGAAGCACTTGAACTTCCATTTGAGAAAATACAGGAGACATTTCAATACTCAACATATTGTTATTAATAGCTGTTGTTACAAACTCACCTAAACAAGAAATTAAGGTGGGTATTGAGTCCATGTGACCGATATAGTTAGAGGTTAGAGGATTCATGGAATTCCTTAAAATTTCTTGTAATTGTTTCAGAATATCTTCTGTTGAAGTTCCTTGGATAGAAAACTTACCAAAATTATATTTCTCTATTTGAGGTAAGGACTGATAGTGTTCTGAATTAGCACAATGCTCTATAACCAGATCCATAACTTTTGTAACGAGACTTTTAACTTCAGTAACATTTTGGCCACTTGGTATTATAAAAGAGTCTTTAGAGAGAAAATCAGTATTCATAATACAACGCCTAACTTTCTGATTTTTTTAATAATTATAACAATACAATTGAAAGATTCAAGGGAAAATGGAAATTTAAGGATAACTTTATGTGTGAGTCTATTCCTTAAAAAGTAATCCCCTTCTTCTAAAAAGCTTCATATAAAATAGTAAAACGACCCGCTCTTACCTTCGACTACATAGTCCCTCAACGTAAACTATCATTTATTAAATTAACAATTTCTTTTGAGTAAGTTAATAAAGAAATTTTCCTACTAAAGCCATCATTCTTCAATGGAATTGCTTTTAAACATTGATCTAGGTTTCTCATACTCATTTCAGGGAGAATTGTAATTCCAACACCATTCTTGACTAGTTTTAAAACTAAATCATTTTCTCCAATTTCCATCATTTTTTTTAACACAATTTCTTCTTTTCTCAAATATAGATCTAACGATTTTCGAATGTCACAAGGAAATGTGGGCAATATCAAATTTTGTTTAGTAAGTTGACCTAAAGAAATTGAATTAACTTTTGAAAATTCACTTGAAGCTAATGCAATCACAAAGTATGGTTCATTTATGATTGTATAAACATAATCCTTGTCTTTAACATCCTGTCCAAATCCTATATCTATTTCTTTCTCTAGTAACAAGCTTTCAATTTCCTCACTTGTTCCAACAACATGAAGAGTTACTTTATATTCCAAAGAATTTAACTTTTGAATGACTTCTGGTAATAGATTATTTGCAATACTAGGTAAGGCTGCCATTTTAATCGTTTTAATATGATAATTTTTTGTAAACCTTTGTTTCAAACTAGAAATCTTGTCCAGTATCGTTTCGGCTTCTGTTAGAAAAACTTCCCCGTTTGGAGTTAAAAATACTTCGCTTTTACTTCTTTCAAACAAAGTAGTACCTAACTCATCCTCTAATAATTTTAACTGCTTAGTTAAGGCTGGCTGCGAAATATGGAGTGATTTCGCAGCTTTATTGATACTTTTAGTTTTTGCTATAACTTTAACGTAATTTAATTGCTGAAGATTCAAGTTCATCCCCCTCTTATAACTTTAGATTATAACATTATGACGAGTTGGTATTATCTAAATATATGAAAAAGTCATAATATTTATAGAATGAAAAATAATTTAGAAATCTTTAAAAAATGATAAAAGGAGATGTTTATTTGAAACAATTTTCCATAACTTTGCAAGATATAATCCAATCGCACAATAGGATTCGACCTTATATCCATCGCACACCATTAGAATATAATGAACAGTTAAGTCAGTTATATAAAACGGACATCTATTTAAAATTAGAAAACCTTCAAGTAACCGGAAGCTTTAAAGCAAGAGGTTCACTTAATAAGCTCTTAACATTGAATGAAACCGAGCGTCAACTTGGTGTAATTGCTCCCTCGGCGGGAAATCATGGAATCGGCTTAGCCTATGCAGCTAAGAAATTAAATGTACCTGCGCATGTTTATTTACCTAAAGATGTAGACCAAAGTAAAATTCGCGCTTTACAGAACTATGGTGCACAATTATCGTTCTTTAAAACAATAGAGGATGCTAGGATAGCTGCCATAAATACAGCACAAGAAACGGGCAAAACATTCCTTTCTGCTTACAATGATCCAGCAATCATTTCAGCTGGTGGCACAGTTGCTCTAGAGATTATAGAAGATTTGACAGACGTCGATGTAGTGATAACTTGTTTGGGTGGCGGAGGTCTCACTGCTGGTATGTGTTTAGCCTTAAAATCCATTAATCCAAAAATCGAAGTTTGGGCTGTAGAGCCAAAAAATAGTCCTTCCATAGCTACTTGGCATAATCATGGAAAGGTGTCAGATGTAAAATTAAAAAGTTCGATAGCTGAGGGTCTAAGTGGTCCTATTGATCCTAAAACAATTACTTTTCCAATAATTCATCAATATATTGATACAATTTTAACAGTGTCAGAAGAAGAAATTATAAAAGCAATGAAACTAATGATAGAATCCCAATACATTGTTGAGCCTTCAGGGGTAGCAGGTATTGCAGTATTAAATCAATGTGGAGATAAATTGAAGGGACTAAAAATAGCCATCGTAGTTACAGGTAGAAATATTTCATGGTCTAGATTTATTTCCCTCGTCGAAGAAAGTCATCATACATGGAGTATTTAATGGATACACACTTATCCTCATTATGATTACAGAGCATAAGCTCCAACTTATGTTTTATAAATAAGATGGTTGGCATTGAACCAATGCCAACCATTTTTAACTTCGATCTTAAGGGCTTTTATCTCTTTGAAATCGTTACATTTTAGTCCAGAAACGCGGCGTATAATTGAATATCGGCCTTCTATTAGTTGAGTTACTTACACGTAGGCATTCAGGGTAAGCTCCAAATATAATAAGTAGCCGGAAAATTTCCGCTTAATTAAAAAATAACGTTTAAAATTGCTGAAATAGAGAGAGCGTATTAAATTTTGTGTAAATGGTTAAACTTTCCAATAAGAGGAGGATGACCATTATGCAAAATTACGAAAATATGACGATTAAGGATTTAGCCAGGGAGTGTCAATCTGTCGATGACATCATTGAGATGATGAAATCTTTATTTAAAGAAACATTACAACTTGTATTTGAAGCTGAAATAGAGGATCACCTGGGCTATACAAAACACAGTTCTCAGGGAATTAACACTGGTAATAGTCGAAATGGATATAGAACAAAGGTTATTAAGACAAAGTTTGGTAATACAAGATTAAGTATTCCCAGAGATCGTAATGGTGAATATGAGCCACAAATTGTTAAGAACTATGAGTCATCGATTAATGGTCTAGAGGAACAGATTCTAGCCCTCTATTCCAAAGGAATGTCTACTAGAGATATTGAGTCACACATGAATGATATATATGGTGTAGATGTTTCGCCTAGTTTAGTTAGTAAAGTGACAGATAAAATTCTACCACAAATAGTTGAGTGGCAGTCTCGTCCGCTGGACCGAGTCTATCCCATTGTTTATCTAGATGCGGTTCACTTTAAGGTAAAGCATGAAAATCGCATTATCAATAAGGCAGCTTACACAGTTCTAGGTGTTAATTCCGATGGAATAAAGGATATTTTAGGAATATGGATTGGAGAAAATGAGAGCGCAAGCTTTTGGTTGAGTGTCTGTACTGACCTTAAAAGTCGTGGTGTTGAAGATATTTTGATTGCTTGTAAAGACGGACTTTCGGGCTTTTCAGAAGCTATTCAAAGTACATTTCCACAGACTCATATTCAGTTATGCGTGATTCATCAAATACGTAACACAATGAAGTATGTTGCATCAAAGGAACGACAAGCATTTATGAATGATTTAAAGAAAGTCTATAAAGCTTCCATTCTAGAACAAGCTGAACTGGAATTTAAAAAACTAAAGGAATCATGGAATAACAAATATCCGAAGGTTATTGAATCATGGGAAGAAAATTGGTTAGAGCTGACCACTTACTTTTCATATCCAACGGAGATTAGAAAGATTATATATACTACTAATACGGTTGAGGGATTCCATCGGCAGTTAAGAAAAGTGACAAAAACTAAATCAGCTTATCCTACAGACAATGCATTAAAGAAAATCATCTATTTAGCTACTATGGATGCAATTGAAAAGTGGAATAAGCCAATTCCAGGATGGCTAGAATGTGAAGGACAATTTAAAATATTATTTGCGGGTCGCATTTAGTTGGCTTTTTCATTTGATTAAGTTCTGTCGTGTTGGGCTTCGCTACGCTGTGCCCAAAAGTTTAACGCTTTCTTCAGCCCAAAAAGGAATAGAAAAAGAGAGAGTAACTCTCCCCTTTTTGGTCTATCTGTTAAGTGCTCAGGTTGCTCTTCAGCAGAGCCTTATCCCCTTAATAGATAATAAAAGTATTAACATAATTTGAGAAAGTCATTCATTTACACAAAATAATTTACATTCCCGAAATAGACGGAGAAATTCCGCCTATCGACTCGAAAAAGATGAAAATAGAGAATTTTCCACTGCATAGTCGGAAAATTTCCCCTTATGTACCCATGAATATAGATGCATTCGGCATTTAACCGGAAAAGCTCCGCTAATTTTACTTTTAGTGCTTAAAAATGCGTTACCGAAACTTCACATCATTAATCAAAAAAACTCAACAATCTGGCCCTTAAATGCAAACAGACGCATTTCTTAGAGAAACGCGCCCTTTAATTGAGCATCGCATGGACGGTATAACTTTTACAAATATTCATCAGTTAGTAAAACTACTAACTTTCCTTTTTGATAAAAAGAGGAACTAACATGACAGCTCCGATGATTATATAACTAACTACGAAAATGCTATCGAGTATTACTGGTGTATTTATTAGTACTTGATCTTCACCTTCCATATGCTCTATCACCTTGAACACCGGAGGGAAGACCCACAAAATCCATTTAAAAAACAATGATATTTCGATAATTGATTTTGAAGCGAGAGAAACAACGATTATCAATACAGACGAAAGCCATGCGTATTTTGTTGTTGCTAGTTTCGTTGCCGAAAATAGGGTTCCTACTAATATTCCAAATGCAATAAAAACCAAGTGACTGTAAAAAGCATAAGCATATAGCTCGATTGACATAGTCCCTTTGAAGCTATCTGTAATGATTGGGAAAAAAATAGCAAATAAAAATAAAGGTAACATTACGATTAGAATAGTTAGCCATTTGCCAAATAAGTAATCCACTTTTCTTTTTAAATGAGTGATTAAGATATGCTTTTCACTTTCCTCATCCAAACTAAAAATGGACATTGTAATCCATGTCATGATGAAATACATTGCAATTGAAGATGCTCCATAACTACTGAGGATCGGTACATTTTTATAGGCATATAAAATAATTACCCATGCCAAAAATATAACAACGGGTGGAATACATTTTAATGAACGAACATAGCTGATTATTTGGTAACGGATAAAAGCTGACAACTTACTACCTCTTCTCTGTTAATTCAAATATTGAACATCCTCTTTGAAGCAACATGGCTAATATCTTATCAGACTCTTGTGCTGAAACAATTATTTCAACAGAATCTCTCCCAATAAATGTATGACGAATAGACGGAATCTCTTCTATTATCTCCCTAGTGGGGATACTTGCTCTTATGTATCTAAAGTTTCCCTTTTTGATTTTTGTGGCATCGTTGACAATTCTTCCTCTCTCTACAGTTAAGATTCTATCGGCTAATCCTTCAATGAGTAGTGGTTCATGTGTTGTAAAAATAATCGTTTTCTCCCCTTTTAGAGAATTTAGCTGATTCAAAAGCTCAATTTTTGCTTGATCATCTAGCCCAGTTAGAGGTTCATCCAATAATAATAGCTCAGGGTTCTTCAGCAATGCTTGGATAATTCCGGCTTTTTGCTTTGTCCCTTTTGAACAATTCTTTAAAGGGGTGTTTAGAAAGTCTTTGATTGCAAACAGCTCAGCATAATTCACAATTTTTTTATAAATTTCGTCATCAGATTTAGAAGTCATTTTGCCCATTAACGTTAAATAATCTTGTAATTTGAATCGGATACTTTCTGGAAAATGTTCAGGTACATATCCTATACTAATTTGTGATCTCTTCACCTGCCCGGAAGTTTCTTTATATATCCCCCCAATGATTTTTAAAAGGCTGCTTTTCCCGGTTCCATTATTTCCGGTGATTGCTACTTTTTCACCTTGTGAAATACTTAAAGAGACTTCCTTAAGAATCATTATTCCATCCATTTCCTTACAAGCTTGATGTGCCTCGAATATTTTCATGAAAACCACTTCCATCTTCCGTCATTTTACTAGCTGAATAAAGACAAAATCTACCATTTCCCTAATGGTACCCTTCACTTCGATAATAGAATGCTAATTAAATTATACAACAATTTCCACATAAGTTAGAATAATCAATCATTTTATAATTATTACGGGTTATTTTAAGGAGCGTTACTTCATCAAATGGCCCGCCATGATTCATAAAAAATTACTATCCAATTCAGTATGTGGAATTAAAGCACCCATTTGTTTTCCTCTTGACACTATCTTGCCCCACTAATACAAAAAGCTTGGGTGGTAAGAATTAGTAACTGCATTCAAAGAGATAATTAATTGCAAAACCCTTACCATCAGAGTTAACAAAAATGCATATTAAGAACACCACGTGACAAACTAAAGTCATGGAGGTGTGTATAGTGAGTAACAGCCAGAATAACAAGTTAAGTGCTAAAGTTAGTGATGAGCAAGCAGTAAGGAAGAATTTGTCAAGGAAGTATGATCATGAATTTGCAAACGAACCGTTGACAGCGGTTGAGAGACTCAATAATAAGAAAACTAAGAAGCGACAATAATGAATGCCTTTGACAAACTGATGCAGTGGTCAACAACATTACCTAATACGTGTATAGTCTAACAAGTGATTAAAATGATACTAAAAGCCCCCGTCTATAGTATAATGCGGGGGCATTTTGACGCTTACAATGATAAATAAATCGCACAAGCTCTTTTCAAATGACTAATATTAATATTTTACATTAGAGGGGTGAACATACCTTGATAAATGAACGAAACGTCGCGAAATTACATGCAATCTTTCATCAATTACCTTACTAGATAGTTAAATACATTACCTTACAATTCACCTTAATATTACCGTGTTATTCCTTGGATGGTACTTTAGTTTAAGAAGGCACGATTTTTCTTCAAGAATTCCGCCCGAGAATAGAATAGTTACTTACACTTAGGCGTTCAGGTTAAGAGTTAAATAGAATAAATAGCCGGAAAATTTCCGCTTAATTAAAAAATAAAGAAAAAAATAGCTTAAATAGAAGGAGAAATTCCGCTTATCGTCTAAAAAAAGGCGAAAATAAAGGATTTTCCTCTGCATAGTCGGAAAAATTCCCCTTATGTACCCCAGAATAAAGGTCTATTCGGCATTTAACCGGAGAATCTCCGCTTACTTTACTTTCACAGTTTATTAATGCGTTACCGAAACCTCTCATCATTAATCAAAAAACCTTCACAATTAGGCCCGATTGTGGAATAGGTTAAACAGTTAATCAATACAGAAGAATTGATCAAACCTTTTTAATACTAAGTATCTTTATCAGACTTTTTCCAATATGGTCGAACTTCATTTCTAAGTACAGTTAATTTTTACAATTTAAAACTTTCAAACATGTTCTATTGAGGTCAACCCTATTTATCCTACTTAAGCGTAATTAATACAAATTACTGACAAACAAAAAAAGAGTATTACAACCTGTTTACTCTTTTGTATGCATTGTCCGCAGAATTTCTAACATTTCTTTTAGATGATCTATACCAACATGAGGATTTGCCTAGTGTCATTTTTAAGATAACCATTTTTTATATTTATTTAAATACGTGCGATGATTTGCCCCACTGTGTTACTGCTTATAGTCGGGCTGAACCAGAGTAATAGGATTCGGATTACTTATTACCCATTACTATCCCATTCTCTATGCATCCCCCATGCCATTTTAGTTAATCCAAATTGCTTTCTATTTAAATCTGTGAAAGAATTAGTACATTCTAACATGTATGAAAGGAAAAAAAGTTATGGACTCAAAAGTAACTGTTCTAATTTGCGATGATAATGTTGCAGTTCACGAAAGCATTAACGCATATTTGCAAGCTGAAAATATGAGGAGTGTCTCAGCTTTTGATGGTGAACAGGCTCTTGACCTACTAAGAAAACAAGAATTTGATTTAGTAGTGCTGGATATTATGCTCCCTGGTCTTTTTGGGACTGAGGTTTGTAAAGAAATTCGTAAAACGAGCGATATACCTATCATTATGCTTAGTGCGCGAGGTGAAGAAATGGATCGAATCATTGGATTAGAAATTGGTGCAGATGATTATATAACCAAACCATTTTCCCCTCGTGAAATTGTAATTAGAATTAAAACAATTCTAAAAAGAGTACAACCTAAACTAGAAACATCAACTATTCTTAAAGCCGCTAATCTATTCATAGATGTTGATGGTTATGAAGTTTTAGTGAATGATGAAAAAGTCGACCTCACAGCCAAAGAGATAGAATTATTAGCATACTTAGTTAAAAACAAAGGAAGAGTGATCGACCGTGAAGAGCTATTGTATAAAATATGGGGCTATAATTATATCGGCGATACCCGGGCAGTTGATACGTTAATAAAACGAGTACGACAAAAAATTGCTAAAGCACATCCTGAATTTTCTATCAAATCCGTTTATGGAGTAGGATATAAATTTGAGGAAATCGTATGAGAAAATTTATTTCGAGTAAAACAGCCATTGCACTAATTATTTTAGCCATATTTATTTTAGGACAACTATTAGGTGCAATGGCAATAAAACACTTTTTTATCAAATCGAAAATTGATGAATTACAACCCCAACTGACTCAATTCGCAAATGAAATTTCCGAAGGGAAAACAGTTACTCAAAATGATGCACATTTTATAAAGGCTTATAATGTATATGGAGAACCAATCACAATTTTTAGCGAAGAAGATAGCCCAAAAAACTCATATGATGAAGCAGAAGTTAATGAATTTTTATTAGACTATTTACCAAATATTATTCAAGACAAATCAACTGTCGCAGAAATTAAGGAAATTCCTGGATTCCCTACAAAAGCACTAGTAATTGGTCAGCCTATAATGGAAGACGATCAAGCGGCTGGTGGGATCTTTCTTCTGAAACCTGCTCGGTCTTATGTCGCTGCACTAAATGGCTTTGATCTTGTTTTCTTTACTACTTTGGCTATTGGGACTATCATCATTGTAGTTTTTTTAAGCTTTTTTATAAAAGAAAAAAACCAACTCGAACAAATGCGAAAAGACTATATTGCGAATATAAGTCATGAGTTAAAATCTCCTCTTGCATCAATCAAGGCATTGACTGAAACACTAGCAGATCGTGTAGTGACGGACCAAGCGAGAACTAATCACTATTACAATATTATTTTAAAAGAAAGTGCACGCCTCGAAAAACTGATTGCAGATTTATTAGAGTTGTCTCGCTTGCAAAGCAAAAAAATGGCATTTCATAAAACAGTTGTTGACACGAATCAATTAATTAAACAGGTATCAGAACCTTTTTCAGTTATTGCAGATGATATGGGTCTTCAGTTTCTCATTACGGACCAAGCAAAAAATCTTCCACCAACATATACAAATGAAGACCGGATGATACAAGTACTTACGATTTTATTGGATAATGCATTTAAATTCACTCCAGAAAATGGATATATTGAAATTGATGCTACATCCGCGAATAAAAAAATAGAAATACTAGTTTCTGATAATGGGCCAGGTATTTCAAAAGAGTTCCTTCCCTATATTTTTGAAAGATTTAAACAAGCTGACGTCTCCCATAATGCGGTAGGTAGTGGCCTTGGTCTATCTATAGCTTATGAAATTATGGAACAACTTGGTGAAAAAATCAGCGTTAAAAAAAGTAAGTTTCATTCAGGAACGACATTTACGATTTCCATAAAAAGAATATAAACAGTCAATGGCAGAAAAAAGTGCGTTTTCCCCCTTTTTTCTGCCACTTTTGTGCCACATTGTTTGGTTATGATTTGATTAGACCAAACAACATAGGAGTGACATTAAATGAAAAAACCGTTTACTTTATTTTTATCTATATCTTTATCTGCTGCAATAATAGCTGCCTGTTCTTCGGAGAATACTGAGACTACCACGACAAATAAGTCCGATGAAGCAACAACTGAAATTAGTCCAGCAACTGAATCAAATCCATCAGAAAATTCTAAAGCTATGTCAGATGGCGATGAGGTTGCAAACATTCTAGGAAGTACTTTGTGGCAAGGAACAAAAGTATATGACAAAGATCAAAATGATGTAACAGAATACAATTTAAACTTTATTGCAATTGCGAAGTACGACAATGAGACATCTCAATATGAATTCTTTGATATTAATTCAAAAGAGAGTCGTGGAGATTATGGGACTTACTTTATTTCAAATGATGGGAAATTCCGTGTATTACTTTCCGAATCAAAGGGAACTCAAGGAGTTGTCGAGTTAACAGAAGTAACAGAAGAAAAATATATATATAAAAGAATTGGTAAAGATGCAAACGGAAATGATGTAGAAGTTTTCGTTGAACATGTACCTTATTCTGATTCTGATCTTGCTTTTACTTCACCAGAAAAAACGTTCGATACGTTCACAGGAGAAGTTAACACTCTAGTAGATGGAGATACTATCTTAGCAAATACATTATGGGTTGGAACAATTGCTTTAGATAAAAATGGAACAGATGTATCTGAGTACAACCAAAACTTCTTCGCTCTTGCAAAATATGATGCAGAAACTAGTCGTTATGAATTTTTCGATAAACAAACAGGTCAAAGTCGTGGCGATTATGGCTATTATAATGTGTTGAACAATAATAAGGTAAGAGCGCATGTGTCTTTAGGAGATAATAAGTATGGAGCTGTTCTTGAAGTTACAGAATTAAATGAAAATAAATTTACTTATAAACGTATTGGTAAAGATCAAGATGGAAACGATATCCAAATAACAGTAGAGCACGTTCCTTATGATGGGGATTTAAATCCAGAATTCACTGAGTAATGCGTATTTGTAACACTCAAAAACCACTAGTTTTCTCAAATCATTCTTGATTTAAAGCCATATAACAAAGTGGTAGTTTTATAGCAAGTTACCTATCTTCTAAGTAGCTTGCTTTGTTTTTATTGTATTCCAGAAAAGCACGACCCCCTTTATCCTATTATTTCCATAAATAAATATAATAAGGCTTCTTAACTATTCTTCTCCGCTACTTTCATTAACTACATTTAAAATATCTAATTTAACCTAACAAAAGTTATTAATATATTCTTCTACATCCATCTCCATCCTTTTCAATTCCCTTACTACTAGAATATTTTCAATTCCAAAGTCAATAAAACTTTTCGAAATATTGTTTTATTGAAGGAAAGCTTCCTTTTGGAGCACCTAATAGTTTTTCGTAAATCTCGTCAATCGCATCAAGTTTGGCAATGAGATCTTCGTGAGTCAATGAGAAAATGTTAGGATCAAGCATAAAATGGAGTCCGACAAGTAAGAATTCCGTAATTTCATCTGGAAAATTCGTGTGAAATACGCCTTCTTCCATTCCTTGCTTCACAACAGATGAAATAATTGGCACATACTCTTTAATCATGGCAACTTTCATTTTCTGGTGTAGAAGGACGTTATCTTTGTGATGCAAATAAGTCATTAATCCATCATTGTAATGATTTGATGTTTCCTGTGAAAAATATTGAATAATGTTTATAAACTTTTCAATTGCCTTTAATTCACGGTTATTAATAATTTGCTTAAATAACTGAACACTAGAATCAATAGAATTCTGAATTACTGCATCTGCAACTTCTTCTTTTGACTTGAAATAATGATAAAAGGTCCCTTTCGCTACTCCAACTTTCTTAATAATATCGTTAACCGTAGTATTCTCATATCCATTAGATGAAAATAAACCTTTTGCTACAGTAATAATCTCAATTCTTCTTTCTTCATGCTTTTTTACAATTCTTTTCATGGAAGTCCCCCCTTGAGAGAAATTATTGTCTTTTAACGATACACAATTGACCGTCGGTCGGTCAATTGTGTATCATTTATTTACTTAACATTTTTGGGGAGTGTGAAGAGATGATTAATGGAAACCAAGAGCGAAAGTATGAAGATGAACGTATTCGTAATGTTTTAAGTGAAATTGATAAAAAAATAGTTAAATTGAATGATGATGCCGGTGGATTAAGAAGAGATGTCATTCATTTAAAGAAAACCTTTTGGGATGATGTGAAAATTAATTTAGAAAATCCTGAAGATGCTGGTGAAACATTATCAAGTATTCGACAGCAGGCGGAGATGTTGTCTGAGAGGGAAAGAACACATGGTCAACTTGATAAGCAGAGGAAGACCTTATCTCGATTAAAAGATTCCCCATATTTCGCTCGAGTTGATTTCCTCGAAAATGGAAATAGGACAATAAATAACGTGTATCTCGGAGTTGCGAGTTTAATGGATGAAAATGAAGAAACATTTCTTATTTATGATTGGAGATCCCCTATTTCAAGTATTTATTATAATTACACTCCAGGACCAGCTCAGTACGAAACAGTAGAAGGAATAATTCAAGGAGAAATGAAGTTAAAGCGTCAGTTTATCACGAAAAACGGGCAAATCAAAACGATGTTTGATACGGGCGTAACAATTGGAGATCAACTTTTGAAAGAAGTACTTGGCAATAACGCGAGTACCAATCTAAAAAGCATTATTGCTACCATTCAGAAAGAGCAAAATGAGATTATTCGTAACGTGAAAAGTAAGTATTTAATTGTACAAGGGGCTGCTGGAAGTGGGAAAACCTCTGTAGCCCTTCAAAGAGTTGCATATTTACTGTATCACTATCAAAATGAGCTTACAGCTGAAAATATTATGCTTTTTTCACCTAATGCTTTATTTGATCGATATATTGCTTCTGTTCTTCCTGATTTAGGAGAAGACAATATGCAGCAATTCACATTCCAAGAATATGTAGAGAAACGTCTTGGAAAACAATTTGAACTTGAACATCCGTTTATGCAAATGGAATATATGCTTACATGTAAGGAACAGAAAATGTATGCTGCTAGATGGAAAGGAATTCAATATAAAGCAAGTATAGAGTTTAAAACTTTAATCGATTCGTATGTTGATATACTTTCGAGTGAAGACCTTATCTTTATAAATATTTCTTTTCGGGGAGAAAGGTTAATTGAAGCTAAAGAAATAAAAAACTTTTTTTATTCACTGGATACATCCATCTCTATTCCAAATCGAATGCAATTAGTAAAGGAATGGCTCCTAAAAGAGTTAACTAAGAAAGAAAAATTGGAGAGAACGAAAGATTGGGTAATAGAAGAGAGTGACTTGTTGGATCTTGAGGAGTATACCAAAGTTTATAGCGAGCTACTGAAGGAAGGAAGATTTTCTGAGAATACGTTTGATGATTTTGAACAAGAGCAAAAGAAATTAGCTCAAAAGATTGTCAAAAAACACTTTAAACCAATACGAATTGCTATAAAGAAATTAAAATTTATTAATGTAGCAGCGATTTACTACCAACTATTTAAGCAGAAGGATAATATACAACGACAGCTTAAACATACTTTACCTGAAGATTGGGAAGAAATTTGTTCATATACTTTAAAAAAGCTTCAGAGAAAAGAACTGACGTATGAGGATGCTACACCTTATTTGTATCTTCAAGATAAACTTGAGGGAAAAAGAATAAACACAAGAATACGTCATTTATTGATTGATGAAGCACAGGATTATTCACCATTTCAGTTTTTTGTTCTGAAGCAGCTTTTTCCGTATAGTCGAATGACGATTCTAGGTGATTTTAATCAGGCAATTTACGCCCATACTTTAAATACGCCAACTTTACTATCAGACGAATTATATGTAGAGGATAACTTTGAAAAATTGTTATTAACGAAAAGCTACCGTTCAACTCGTCAAATTGTTGAATTTTCAAAAAGAATTATAGAAGAAGGCGAAACTATTGAAGCTTTTAACAGAAACGGTCTGAAACCTACTTTTACGAAGGTAGAAGATTTTGACGTCCTTCAGTACCTAATAGTACAGAAGATTCGACAACTACAATCAGCAAATCATGAAACAATTGCAGTAATATGTAAAACGGGTAGAGAATGTAAGGAAGCCTATGAGCAATTAAGTAAGCAAATGGATCTCAGACTGATTGAACAAGATACGAATTCCTACCAAAAAGGGACCTTAATTCTCCCTGCTTATTTAGCAAAGGGAATCGAATTTGATGCCGTAATCATATATGATGCCTCTGATATAAAATATGGAACAGTATTTGAGAGGAACCTTTTTTATACTGCATGCACAAGGGCTTTGCACGAACTTCATCTTTTCTCCTTTGGGGAAATGAGTCGATTTATGAGAAAAATTCCTGAAAATTTGTATGAGATTACAATGTAAATATTATTAAGCAATTAAGAGTTAATTCTCAATTAGGAAAATAGCCTCTCATTACTACAATTTCTCCTAATTTCGCAGTAAAATCCAGTGAATCCATAGGTAGTAAATTCAGCTTTTTTTATGTCAAAATATGTTTTCCACATTTTGTTGGTAAGCCCCTGTTGTAAATCTTATCATGGTTACAAAACTGGCGTTCTATCTACTTGATGTGTTTTACATCATTACCCCATAATCGTCGTCGTTTGTGGACATTCTGATCATAAGCAATCAAGCCCCCCATTTAAGGAAGACGCATCTCTTATTAAAGAGATGCGCCTGATTATTGGATACTAAAACAAATAAGTTTTTATAAAAATTTTCTAGCTATTTTAAAAGTAAAACACCCCATTAGTAAATTATAAATAAATACTTTGGAAAAACTTCCATTCCATCTACATTTTCTTCCTCGGTTTCTGGAACTTTATTTCTTATGGAGTACTACTGCTTTTTTTGAATATTACAAATATTATTTAGCAAATACATGATTTCCAATTTTAACTGTTACTTCACGTGATGCTACCCAAGAGCTTGTTGCAGTTTTAGGATTATAGAAAAATAGAGAGCCATTTCCTTTACCCATTAAAGCAATTGCTTCATTAACTGCTCTTTTAGATTCAGCATCAGCAGGCAGTTTAATCTGACCGTTTGCTACTGGCGTAAATGCGTAATGTCCATTAGAAATCTGATTAATCACTGCTCTTACAGAGTTCGGGAATTGGTCACTTTTTACACGGTTAAGTACAACAACTGCAACAGCAACTTTTCCTGCATATGGTTCACCAACAGCCTCCGCACGAACTAAACGAGCCAATAAGTCTTTATCTGCTACTGACATTGGAGAGTTTGGTAGAGTCATAGATTGACCTGCAATAAGCGGCTTACTATTGTTTATACTCATTAAGCTGTTAATAGGAACGCCAAATCCTTTCGCAATATTCCAGTATGTCTCACCGTATTGAATAGTACGAGATGTTGCCGCATCAGCTTGGTTTGTTAATGTAAATGAAGAAATTGATAACATTAATCCAGCGGCTACTAATAGTTTTTTGAAATTTTTCATGTCTTATTTCCTCCTAGTAGTCGTTTTCTCTACTACTAAGGCTATCAGTTGTAACATTCTAATTCATTGACCAAAAATTGGTATCCCCTATCAATCTTAATTCTACCTTGCTATTATCGCATTTATCTACTAAATGGAACTTTTATCCTACTGGTAACTCTTTTCTAAAAACTATCTTCCTTGGGAAATCTAGTAACGAATATTACGTTCTGTTGCATCCGTGTAACAGTTTTACACTTAAATACATACACCAAAACCTTAAAATAGCACATAATTTTAGAAAATATTAATAGAGAGGATAATTTTATGGAGGGGTAAGATGGAAAATCATATATAAAAGTTTGCGATCATCTTCTACTAGCTAGGGTTCCTGTATAGGCATATTAGGTAAAGCTCCACGTAGAACAAATAGACGGAAAAATTTCGCTTATTAAGAAAATATAAAAAAAAATAGCCGAAATAGACGGAAAGATTCCGCCTATCGACTCGAAAAAGGCAAAAATGGAGAATTTTTCTTTGTATAGACGGAAAATTTCCTCTTATGTACCCCAGAATAAAGCTGCATTCGGCATTTATCCGGAAAATCTCCGCCTATTTTCCTTTCTTAGTACCAGAATTCTTATCGAAATCGTTGTGAAATCGTTTTCTTTTAACCATACTTTTATAAGTGATGTACAAAAACACTCCTACCCACATCACTAAAACTGAAGTCATCACTATGATTATTCTTTGCTTATCCATAGAATAATAGTATGAAGGATGATCAAAATTACGCCGACTATTATAGCAATAGCAAAGCCAAGTAAACCAAGGATGCGAATCCATCCTATAGTAAACGTTAGGAAAATGAAAAGATACAAACTTCCCGCAATGATTAGGGCAAAAGGAACATTAAATGGGAATGTACGTTTCCAACCATATGTTAGAAGAACCGTGGTGAAGACTAAAATGAGTGCCATTACTGTATGAAACGTATACCAATTGAATTGAAAACGAGATTGAAAGGCACCGTCAATTGGCATTTGTGTGCGATCAAGTGATACTAATGAACTAAACGCTACAATAACTCCCCAAATTACAAGACTTGTAAAGACAATCCAATTCATTAGTTTAAGTGTATCCTTATGTTTCATTAAGCTCTCCCTTTGTTGTGAGTCGTCGTTAACATTTCCCGTTACCTGGAACAATATATGTATCATAGTAATCCTTTTAGACAAAATTCGAATAAAGAGGAAAACGTCGCAACTTTTATAAGTGAAAACCATTTTTTCGCTTGACTAAGTAAGTATATTTTTAACCTTTACATTTTATCAATACCACACGCTCATATGGTATACTTAAGACCTGGCAAATGTTCTCATTATTAATTGTTATGTCCTCCGAAACGACATAAACGAGAACATTTAAAAATGGGGAAGGAACATTGATTTCTCCCCATTTTTTGTTAATTAGTGAATTCACTCTTTAACCGTGTTCATGAGAAAGCAGTATGAAACCTACAGCAAAATGCTCTTTTGTTGAACAATTGGTTGTAACACAAATGTATATTAATCACCAAATGCAAAAATTAGTTCTAACTCGCAAACTAATTCACCATCTACAGTAGCCATACCTTTCCCCTTCCCAACAGCCCCTTTTAAACGTGTGATTTCAACCTCAAGACGGAGTTGATCTCCTGGGCTCACTTGTTTTTTGAAACGACAATGATCTATACCAGCTAAAAGACCGAGACGTCCCTGGTTTCCATCTTTAGTTAGCATTACAACTGCACTTACTTGTGCTAATGCTTCTACAATTAAAACACCCGGCATGATTGGATAATTCGGAAAATGGCCATTAAAAAAATTTTCATTTGCTGTGACATTTTTTATCCCAACTGCTCTTTTTCCTTCTTCCCATTCTAAAATTCTATCTACTAAAAGAAATGGATAGCGATGTTTTATAATTTCCTTAATTTGTAGAGTATCTAACACTATTTAAACCTCCATAGCCATTCTATCTAACTAATTTTCCTACTTGATTACAAAACATTCTTCTTTTATTCCTTTTCAATCCAAGTTCCAATTAATCAGCAATCCAGCATGTGCTAACCCACTACCAAAGCCATATAGTAACATCTTGCTACCGTTCTTGATTTTCCCTTCAAGTACGCCTTTATCTAATGATAATGGGATTGTAGCCGACGAAGTATTACCGTACTCAACTAGGCTATATAATGTTTTTTCTATCGGAAAATCAACCTTTTCACATATTGATTCAATCATTCTTAAATTAGCACTATGTGGGACAAACCAATCGACATTACTTAAAGGAGTAGACGCATTTTCCATAACTTGTTGCATCCCTTTCGGAACAGTCGTAACAACCCATTTGTAAACCTCTCGTCCATTTTGGACAATTTTATCGGAATCGATTAGATCATCTTCGAACATGCGTTTTGATAAGTTCGAACAATATAAGTGTTTTCCTTTCTCTCCTTGCGATCCTAAATGGAAAGATTGAAAACTTGGGTGATGTTCATCATATTCTACAAGAACAGCTCCTCCACCGTCCCCAAATAAAATACAAGTCGTTCTGTCTTTGTAATCCGTAATTTTAGATAAAGTTTCTGCCCCGATCACTAGAATTTTCTTGTGTAATCCAGAAGTAATTAATCCATTCGCTATATGCAAACCATAAGTAAATCCTGCACAAGCAGCGTTTAAATCAATTGCTCCGGTATTATTTATCCCTAACTTCGCTTGGACTAATGAAGACACGCTTGGAGTTTTGAAATCAGGAGTTATCGTACAGACGATAATCATATCGACATCATCTACTGATTTATCGTAACGTTCCATTAAATTTCTTACGGCTTTATAACATAGATCACTTGTAAACTCTTCATCATTTATTATTCTTCGTTCTTTAATACCTGTACGTTTGACAATCCATTCATCGTTTGTTTCAACTAATTTTTCTAAATCATCGTTTGTTAGCTTCTTTTCAGGGACATATGACCCAATGGCAGTAATACGAGCTTTGGATACATACATACAATCCACCTCATTTCAAAATTTTACATTTTTATTATATCACTTGTTACTAGTACTAGGTAATAATAACAGGTAAAATTTTTTAAATAGATGCACAATTGAATTAATATGCCTTACACCATTAAATAGGCCCTTTAACGAAAAAAAGCGATCTTCTCTTTGAAGAATCGCACGATTGTGAAGGTTGTTATTCAACATTCAATATAAAGGAGATTTTATGATTTAACGCCTCTGAAAAAGCCAAATTGGGAGATCTTCCTTTTTAAATCCATTCTAGAAATGTAAAAGGGAAATTAAATAATCTCACAGTCAAAAGGATTATTATAGTAAGAAAACCCATTCCATTTGAAAGCTGGAATGGGTTAGAAGTATTAGTTAAAAGGAATCGTTGTTCCTAATGTTATCTTTATCGAACATGCATCTCATTAGGATGTGAACCTTTACGTCGATTAATATTAAGTTTATTGATTTCGTTCATTTCATTTGAAGATAATTCGAAATCAAATACATTAAAGTTTTCTTCAATTCTTGATGGTGTTACAGATTTCGGGATGACAATTGTGTTATTTTGTAAATGCCAGCGCAACACAACTTGAGCTGGTGTTTTGCTATGTGACTTAGCAATTGTTTGAATCACTTCGTCTTGCAACACCTCTCCTCCTTGGTCAAGAGGACTCCAAGCTTCTACAAAAATATTATGTTTTGAACAAAACTCCTTTAACTCATTTTGAGCAAGGTATGGATGACACTCAATTTGATTCAATACTGGTACAACTTCACATTCTTTTAAAAGTCGCTCTAAGTGATCGATTTCAAAGTTACATACCCCAATTGCTTTTACACGACCATCATGATAAAGCTTTTCTAACGCTTTATAGGTTTCGACATACTGGTCAAATTGCGGAGTTGGCCAGTGAATCAAATATAAATCAACATAATCAAGACCTAATCTTTCCAAACTCTCATCAAATGCACGTAACGTATTCTCAAAACCTTGATCACTATTCCAAACTTTTGTTGTAATAAATAACTCATCACGAGGGACAGATGATTCAGCAATCGCCTTCCCAACGCCCTTTTCGTTTTTATAGATCATTGCCGTATCAATAGATCTGTAGCCAACTTCAATAGCAGTGGCTACTGCTTGAGCTGCTTGATCATCTTCAACCTGCCATACACCAAATCCAAGCTGTGGCATCTTTAAACCATTATTTAGCGTTACAAAATTCATCGTACATTTCTCCTTATCATTCGTTTTTTATAACATTCGAGTTAAAAATAATTTATATTATTTTGAAACTTGAATCCTTAATTTTCCTACTAAACCAAAATAAGAAATGAAATCCATAAAACTTGCTATTAAAATAATAATCTCCATTGGAATAGCTGAATATTCTCAGGCTAATCCCACAAGTTGGGCTGTTAATAACCCTCATACAAAGGGTAGGAGTCCTAATAGAGCAGAGGCACTTATGCTAAGTAAAAGATTTTACCCAATCCGCTATTTGTAACTTATTCCTATTATTTACCCATTTAAAGTATATCAAATTCACAGTAGTAGAAATTAGATAATTTGTAAATTTTTTATTGTAGCCCTAATTTATTGGAGACACGAGAAGTGTCATACACACGTCGTTAGGAATAGAACCCCGTCCTTGCCCAAGACTGGGACGTACCTATTTGGAAACTGACAGTAGATCACTTAGTCTACTGCAGATTTATACGTGTACACCTTAGTTAATCCATTGAACAACATCTTCCATAACTCGTCTCGTTTTCGGACGAGCCGGTTCCTCTTGACGATAACCGAAGGCAACCATGGCAGATACGGCAAGCTTGCCATCTTCAAGAAGTCCTTCTTTCTCTAAAATCTCATTTACTTTGTCGTAGCTAAAGCCTTCAATCGGACAAGAATCAATGCCGATTTGTGCAGCTGCTGTCATCATATTGCCAAGCGCTATATATGTTTGCTTACTCGCCCAATCAAATAATGCCCGGTCGGTTTCAAAAAGACGCTGATCTTCCTCTTGAAAGCTTCTGTATCTAGGTTTCAATGTTTCCAACAATTCATCCGGCATCTGCTTAACTTGCTTTTGCAACTGCTGCACATATTCAGAATCATACCTTACATCTTTACGTGCTAGAATAACAACAAAATGGCTAGCAGTCGGTAACTGTCCTTGGGCACCCCATGAAACCTCTCTAAGCTTTTCTCGAAACTCCTTATTCTGCACAACAAGGAATTTCCACGGTTCGTATCCAACAGAACTTGGGGACAATCGGCCTGTTTCTAATATGAACGTAAAATCCTCATCTGAAATTTTTTTTGTTGGATTGAATACCTTTGTTGCATGACGGAAATTGAATGCAGCGAGGATTTCTTGCTTTTTTGCGTTGTGATTGCTCATATGTACTCATCCTTTTCTTTCTAGTTTATAAAAACCAGTACAACCTTAATACTAGTTTGTGTATGACATATTTTATATGATTTATCCTCCTCTTACCAAAAGATTAGCTCAAATATTCAATTAGGTACGTTTATGTTTACCCTTACCCCGATTACGTTTTTCATTAATGGCATTCATTTATTTCAAAGTTTGCTCAAAATCAAATACATATAGTTTCTACAATTCTCGATAGATCAATTTAAGATAGGTACTTTCATAGTCGAGGCCAATATAAAAACTAGCAACTTTGAATCATAAAAACATTTTCTGAAATGTTTAATAGATTCTCTTTACCTAACTATATTTTTTGGAGGATTAGGCAATAACTGTCTATTTTTCGGCTACCCCCTCTATAGTGCAAAGTTTCATAATGGGTTATGGTGAGACACTCAATTGGAGAAATGATTTATTTTTGAAAGAACTATGATTCACTGAATTTACATTTCAATCTAGCTAAGACTTGAGTGCTATCACCATTAAAAGTTGAGAGGAGTTAATAAAATGAAAAAAGAACATGAAAATTCTCATCCTTATACAGGAATCTGGGTGACTGCGGATGGCTATATACGACACGAGCTGCTTCCGAACGGACGATATGATGAAGCTCGTGGTAACCGTAAAAGTGCCTATCAAGGAAACTATATTATCAATGGCAACCATATCGACTATGTTGACGATACAGGATTTACTGCGGATGGGGATTTTATCAATGGAGTACTTTACCATGCAGGTATGGTGCTATATCTAGAAGAACAAAGTGAAGGGAGAAATTAAGATGTCAACACTTAATGGAAAAGTCGTTGTGATTACTGGGGCAAGCAGTGGTATTGGTGAAACTACAGCCCGACTGCTTGCAAGCCACGGTGTTCATGTAGTTATCGGCGCAAGACGTGTGGATAGACTAGAGGCATTGGCATCCGACATTCAAGCGGATGGTGATTCTGTAGTCGCTCAACAGCTAGACGTGACAAAACTAGAACAGATGCAAGCAATCATTGAAAAAGCCCAAAGTCATTTTGGACGAGTGGATGCTATTATTAACAATGCTGGGGTAATGCCACTCTCTCCACTAGAAGCATTAAAGATTGAAGAATGGAACCGAATGATTGATGTGAATATTCGTGGCGTCCTTCATGGCATCGCCACTGCTCTGCCAGTCATGAAAAAACAAGGTTTCGGTCATTTCATCAATATCGCATCCATTGGCGCCTACGAAGTTAGCCCGACAGCAGCTGTCTATTGCGCGACCAAATTTGCCGTACGTGCAATAACAGATGGATTGCGGCAAGAGACTGTAGGGCAAGGTATCCGTGTGACCCTAGTATCCCCAGGAGTAACCGAATCAGAATTAGCTGAGAGTATCACCGACAATAGTGCAAAAGAAATCATGAAAGAATACCGACGTAACGCACTGCCTGCAACAGCTATTGCCCAAGCTATCATCTATGCGCTAGAGCAGCCTGATTACGTCGATGTAAGTGAACTGGTCATCAAACCCTCAATGTAGTGTTAGAATGACATTGCCGGAACTTGGGTATAGGTTTCTGTGAAGCCCTAAAACATAAAGAAGTTCGGCTAGCGATTTTTCTTGCAGTTTAAAATAAGACACTCTAATTAATAGGCACAATTCCTTTTGAAGAATTGTGCCTGTTTGCTGAATCGCAACTTTTTATTATATTTTCAATGAAACTTATTTATTCGAGAGAACTACAAATTTCTATATAATGTCCATCTGGGTCCGTGACATAGGCAACCGTTTGTCCCCACGGCTTCGTAACAGGCTCCTTTAAAATTGTAACACCTTTTTGACGTAGTGTTTCGATTGTGTCAACAACATCGTCTACAACAAATCCAACCTCAAATGATTGTGTTGAAGTAGAACCTTCAGGGACATTAAGACCTGTTGTTGCAATAAAAAACCTAGAAATAACGGATTTACTTTTTATCTACTTACAAATTTTCTATATTGTATGAGAATACCTTCTTTAATGAAAACTAGCGCAGTTTCTTATTGAGAATTCTATAAGATTTTCTATTGACTCGTTTTGGTCAACTAATTATTTTTCTCGTTCTATAACGTTTCGTTGCTCACTTGTGATTTTTTTCCACTAACCTCTATAGTGTTTAAACCCTCGGATGCTTCTGGTGCTTCAAAAAACTTAGTAACATGATGAAACATCTCTTCTGTATCAAAAGCTGCTCTTTCAGGTTGCTCGTTACGCCTTTGTGCTATTTGACGCAAGCATTGCTCGTTAGTTACATTTAGGAAAATGAGTTGATGGTTTGCATTAACCTCTGAGGCTATCTCCAAAAACCACTTTCGCAGATTTTAAGTGTTAGCTGGAAAATCCATCACAACATCTGTACCAACACTTAATATGTTTTGGACATGCTTTTTCACTAACGGCTTGAGCTGCGCTGAGAATTTTAGATAGTCCTCAAATGAGGTGATCTGATTGGGATAAAGAGAGTCAAGCCATTCATCCTCAGATAACAGTACCGCATGTTTTTCTATAGCCAATTGTATTGATTTAGTTGATTTTCCTGCACCCATTTTCCCACAGAAAAAATATAGCGTCCCTAATTGTTTCATAGTTTCATCTCCCTTGGGTTTATATTAGTGGCTGTTGATCGACCTTGTTAAACGATCGTTTACAACCTAGTTTAATTGTATTTCTACAAGCTATATAAATTAACCTTTATTTAAAGATTTAGCCACACTTAAAAGGGAAAAGAGATCTTTATAATTGAAGAGCCGAGATCGATTGTAGAAGGTTGTTATTTAACTATTCCCCATAGTGGCTAACACATTAATTGCATATTATATAATTGATGCAACAATAAGATCATTTCTTACCTTTTCGTTCTAAAAGTATAGGTGCTATATTGAGTAAGATAGAAACAATTGTCAAAAACCATAATACCCTTTCAAAATTAAGTACTTCCCTTACAGCAGACCAATCTTCCCTTTTTACCCACTCGGATACTAGACTATATTCTGCGCAAAGTGTTAATGCTGTAAATGATAATCCCATTGCCATAGCAAGCTTATAATCCTTTCCTACTATATACAGATAAAGATTGATAAAAGTTACGACGATTGCAATAACCCCAAATATTACCCACATAACGAAACCTCCATATATTTTATTTAGGTCGTGTCATCATTCTAATGTGCATCATCTTAATTTTTACAGTAAATGCTCATTTTTTTACAAAAATTTACAAACTTACATTTAACTTTAACATAAATATCCAAATTTCTCTTTTTGAGAGTTATTGAACAATGTGGCCAGAAAACACTATCGTTATTTAAGGATAGTGCCAGTTAGTTGAAGATATTTATAAAAATGCCCAATAGTACTTTTATGATAATTCCACCGAACATAAAGTAACGTATTATCTTATCGATAACCGAATAGCGATGTTTTATTAGCTGAGTTACTCACGCTTAGGCGTTCATGTTAAGCTCCAAATATAAGTAGCCGGAAAATTTCCGCTTAATTAAGAAATAAAGTAAAAAAAAGCTGAAATAGACGGAGAAATTCCGCCTATCGACTCGAAAAAGGTGAAAATGGAGGATTTTCCTCTGCATAGTCGGAAAATTTCCCCTTATTTACCCCAGAATATAGATGCATTTGGCATTTAACCGGAAAATCTCCGCTTATTTTGCTTTCACACGTTATTTAATTTGTGTTTAAAAATGCGAAATCCCCTTGCTAAATTACCTTGTACAGTCGGTTGGTTGAGGCGTTGGTAAAAGAATTTATTTCACCTCAATTTGTATTAAATTCGTATCAATATTTAATCGTTCTCTTAGTTCTTCTGTAACGTTAAAAGAGAACTGTTGACCTGCTTTTATTTCAGCTGTTTTATAACCCCGCGCTGTCGTAACAGTGCCATCA
Organism: Lysinibacillus timonensis; assembly: GCF_900291985.1. Classification (NCBI taxonomy): domain Bacteria; kingdom Bacillati; phylum Bacillota; class Bacilli; order Caryophanales; family Bacillaceae; genus Lysinibacillus; species Lysinibacillus timonensis. The sequence goes on from NZ_LT985980.1 coordinate 299,336, forward strand.
TATCCAATTTGCGTCCAATTCGTAGAATCGAAATCTAACAAATGATCAAAATAGTTTCCACTAATTTTTGCCTTGTCTAACCATTCGTCTGGTAAAAAATCGTACCCCAGGAACTCTTCAAATAATAATATTTCAACTTCCCCCGCTGAAATAGTTATTTGTCCATTTTTAGGTAGCGGTTCACCATTTACTTGCAACTCATATACAACCTGATTTTGGGAGAATTCCAACATTTCTTCATCCGATAAATTTTCGATTACTTGCCTAATAGTCGTCACTAAATACTGATTCTGTTCATTTAGAAATTGATTTTGAGTTTGCAACGATTCTATCTCATTCTTATCAAATTTAACTTCCTCTACCAAACTTTGAGTTTTATCTTTTTCTTCGTCTCGCTCATTACTACACCCAATTAACGAGAATAGACTTACTAAAGTTCCAGTAAAAAATAGTTTTTTTAACATTTTAAATCCCCATTTATACTTATTTGTATTCCATAAGACCAATTTATTACCATTTCGGTTAGATATGCTGCACCTTCAATAGCCCCAGTTGATTGCTCTGCAATTTCAATATCCCCACTAGTTGATCTTTAGTTGAAAATTACTAAATAAATTATAATGCCAACTATTAGCAGTAGAATGAGGATTGCTGCACTTTTCCAA